>CBFDAW010000715.1:0-2048 GCA_965602865.1 uncultured Thermoplasmata archaeon | reverse complement strand
AAGAAAATTTATTAAACTCTGCTGGTGAATTAAATTCAAGCATTATGATTTGTTTCCCACCTTCCAGGGGTATTTTGTTCATTAACACGCTTTGCATCTCATTAACTACTTTTAATGCATCTTTTACATTATCTACCTCAGTGGGTGTCCAAAATTCTCTTTCACCCCTCCTTATTAGTGCTCCTAGGACCGTGGACCTAAGTTCCTCATTCCGCCAAGGTTTTTCGATGTAATTATCAACTTTTGCTTTAT
Source organism: uncultured Thermoplasmata archaeon (assembly GCA_965602865.1). Taxonomy (GTDB): domain Archaea; phylum Thermoplasmatota; class Penumbrarchaeia; order JAEHCK01; family JAEHCK01; genus CBFDAW01. Next base: position 1,796 of record CBFDAW010000715.1, on the reverse strand, counting down.
TTATTGCATCTTTTGCTGTATCGATATCCGAGTATCCCGTGATAAGGATACGGGCGGTTTTTGGATATTTATCACTAACCTTGGTAAGGAGATCAATTCCACTCATCCCGGGCATTTTGAAATCTGCTAGCACGAGATCGAAATCCTCCGCTATCATTTTTGCCAATGCCACTTCACCATTTGTTGCGGTTATAATCTCAGTATTAAAGTCTTCGGCATATTTCAGTGTCATTAACAAAGAGTCTAAAACATCTCTTTCGTCGTCTACAATTAAAATTCTGTAGGTCTTATTTTCCATACTTTTTTCTATCTTTTCCATTTTAACACCTCCATTGGGAGATTAATTAAAATTAATTAATATGAAATCCTCTCTTCTGCTCTTCGTTTATACTCAATCGCATTATTAAATTATTATTATGGTGGATATATAAATTTGCTGTTAATATTATCAAACTTGATTTAATCCTAATCATCGATATTTCGATATTTATTAATTTGTTGCAGAGTTTTTTCTTTGATTTCTTCTAATTCCGAATAGCATTTTTGTGCCTGAACTAGCTCATTATTTCTTCCCATCTTTTCGAGTTTAGAAGCAATGTCTCGAATTCTAAGTGCAGAGACCGTTGCCGATGCACCTTTGAGTTTATGTGCGGCAGCGTCCAGCTTAGATGCATTCTTCCCCTCGATCGCATGAAGTATATCGTTTATCATTACGGACAGCTCCTCCGAATATATATCTAACATCGTTTTGGTAAATTCAAAGTCTCCATCTGATCTTAATTTTAATTCTTCAATATCTAGGAATCTCAGCTCATTCTGAATATCTCCCAATTGATTTTCCGTACTAGATTTCTCTAACTGGACTTGTTTTGCATATTTATCTATCACTTCGTATAGTTGACTTGAGTTCAATGGTTTTGCTAAGTAATCGTCCATTCCAACTTCAAGGAGCCGTTCTTTATCACCTTTCATAGCATGGGCAGTAAGGGCGATGATTGGAATATGTTTATTCGTATTCCTTTCCATTTCTCGAATTCTTTTTGTCGCTTGGATGCCGTCCATATTCGGCATCTGGACATCCATTAACACCAGGTCAAAATGATTCTTTTTTATCGCCTCTAATACCTTCAAACCGTCCTCGACTGTCGTGACATTTAACCCGACCTTCTCAAATAATTTAACTGCCAAAATACTGTTGATTTTGTTATCCTCAGCAAGAAGTACATTTAATTTCTGTATTGCATCTGAGGTTATAGTTTCCAGCTTTTCTTCTTTAATCACGGGTTTTCCTCCTATTTTGCCGGTTTTATCAACTACTTTCATGATAGCGTCCATTAATTCCGATGGATTCACCGGTTTAACTAAATATAATGCGATTCCTAATTGTTTACAAGTATTTTTATCACCTATTTGGTCTCCACTTGACAGCATCAAGATTGTTTTGTCTTCCTTATTACCCATAGCTTTCATTTGCTTAACTACCTCAAACCCATTCATTCCTGGCATCTGATGGTCTAATAGAAGTAAATGATAATCCTGGTTAGTTCCTCTCACTCGTTCAAGTTCGGAAAGACACTCATAACCATCCTTCACACTTGTAACTTCCAGTTCCCAGGAGTGTAAGATTTTTACTAAAATCTCTCTATTGATCTCGTTGTCATCCACAACTAGCGCTCGTAATCCCTTTAGTTCCACATGCTCGAGGGTTGAAAGTGTTTTCTTTCCCGGTTGTATGGTAAATGGTAAAGTAAAATGGAAAGTGGTCCCGGAACCTTCTAGACTTTCCAGCCAAATCT
>CBFDAW010000714.1:0-2053 GCA_965602865.1 uncultured Thermoplasmata archaeon | reverse complement strand
ATTTTTCTGTTATCCCGCGAGCTAGGGGTGCCTCCCTGGAAGGTTACACTATCAGGAAAAGGGTCCGAGTTATTATTTAAGACTAAAAAAGGTGAACAGAGGAAAAAAAGTAAAAGTCAATATAAAAATTAATAACTATACACCAACAACCTTAATTCTCAACTAACCTATTACCCCTTTATGTCAATTCCCAAGAATTCGAGATTAATATTAGCTCTTGACGAAACAAACGAAGATAAAGCCCGAGCAGTAGCAGAAGATGTGGGAGGTATTGTTGACGCAATCAAGGTCAACTATCCATTGGTTTTAAGCTGTGGTCTTAGAATGGTCCGAGAGCTTTCAAAAAGCTCATCAGTGATTTGCGATTTTAAGGTTGCAGACATACCGAATACAAACCGTTTGATCGTTGAACAGGCGGTTTTGTACGGGGCGTCTGGTGTCATTGTACACGGTTTTGTAGGGCACGATTCTGTAGAAGCATGCGTAAAAACCGCAAAGGACGCTGCTGTGTTCGTAGTAACCGAGATGTCGCATCCTGGGGGCACCGAGTTTACTGCAAAGATCGCTGATCAACTTGTGGTACTAGCAAAAGAGGTGGGAGCAAGGGGCGTAATCGCGCCAGCAACACGACCTGAACGTTTAGCAGAGATTCGCGCATTAGCCGATAACCTTTTAATTCTAACCCCCGGTGTAGGTGCACAAGGTGGTAGTGCGGGTGATGCAATTAACGCTGGAGCGGATTATATTATCGTGGGTAGAAGTATCTATAAGTCAGAGGACCCCCGCACAGCTGCGCAAAAGCTGGCGGATGAGATCAAAGATTGCGTTAAATAAATACCCGATAACATATCTCGGTTTTTAATGACAAAATAAAGACCTCATTCGCGTGATTTTAAATAAAAATAGGAATAAATAACTACAATGACCATTAAAATCCCCGCGCTTGCAAAACACCAGCCGGCAAAGAACATATAATTATCCAGATCAAAGGTAATAAATATCGTGATTCCCGCGATAAAAATAACAATAAAAATTAGCGGTAATAATAAAATTTCTATTATATTCTGTTTAGTAATCTCTCTAAGCCACATCGATATAACTTCCAAGGGATTTATATTTAATTCGAATGAGGAATTATTTAAAGTCTTATTATAATATAATGTCTTAAATCTTTTTTTCGTTGTGTTCATTAGTCAATTTTTTTTTATCCTTCAGCAGTATAAGTCGTGCCAGAACTTGTTTGCGCCGCCAACGATACCAGTAACCTATAATAGGTGTGAAGATTGAACAGACCATCAAAATCGCCCAAAGACTGAGTGCCAGTTCGGTAAGTAGCGTGGAGGCGGGTAAATTCTGGGGGACGAATAAGAATATTAATACATCCAGAAATAATAGAAATGCAAAGGTTTTTAAGAAATAGACCTTCCAATTAAATATATTATACCGTTTTAATCGCAATTTATTACGTTGAATTTCAAAATCTAATTCGTGTACCAAGCTCAGTCCTCATTGAGAAATTCAAGGTTATATATTAAAGTTAAATTCATATTTATTTAATAATTCCTTATTTCGGTTTTCATGTATTCACGTAACATGGTGGTGGCATATGCTCCTTTTATGAGACCGAATTGCATTTTCACAATATTATCTCTAACCTCAAAGCCGAAGTTGTGTACAGGTGCCAGGAGCTCTCGGCGGCTGCCCTTTGATGAGATCTTAGGTAGGTTTGAGATTATGAAATCATCATGGGTTATACCCTCTTTTTCTATGACTTTTCGTTCGAGTTCTCCGGGTTCATTCTCCGCAAATATTGATTCATTACCATACAGAACACCACTTACGAATGCTTTACCTTTTCGGCACTGTTTAGTGAGTTTTTGATAATTCTGTTCTGTGACGGGTATCCAAGTTTTGTGCACCGGTAAATTATAATCATCCACGGGTAGGATGATATCACCCTCTACGGGTTCGTTTAATGGTAAACCTTCACGGATACGTGCACTCAGAATCTGGTTAAACAGGTACGACTGATATGCATGGATAAACATAATAG
>CBFDAW010000713.1:0-2059 GCA_965602865.1 uncultured Thermoplasmata archaeon | reverse complement strand
ATATGTGCCCTGATTGCCGGGAAGAGATCGAATCTCTTCTGTACGTAATACAATCTCAACAAATTTAAGTTCGCATCTTCTGGTACTAGTGGAAAAATTGCTATGTAACTAAAAGAAATTACAATATCTATTCTGAATCCGATAATCATCGTTTTGTGATATTATCGGATTTTAATTCCACTATATATCAACCAAACAGAAATATGAATAGGCTATAAAATGATATTCCCTCAATATGAAGGTAACATACCACAAATATCTACCGATCAGATGGTTGAAGTAGACAGTCTTATGATCGATGAATATAAAATTGAGCTCGCTCAAATGATGGAAAATGCCGGACGCAATCTTGCACATCTTGCGCGGAAAAGATTCTTCAACGGCAATCCTCATAATAAGGACGTTGTGATCCTAGCTGGTACTGGAGGTAACGGTGGAGGAGCGCTGGTTTGTGCGCGCCGTTTACATAACTATGGTGCAAAGGTGACGATTTTCTTAACAAACAACGAAGATATATTTAAGCCTGTTCCAGCCCACCAATTAGAGATCGCACGCCATATGGGAATACCAATATACCAAACCAATGCAATATCTTCGATTAATTCTTCCGATTTAATCATTGACGGAATGATTGGTTATAGCTTAAAAGGCAACCCTCGTGGTGGTGCAGAAAAATTAATACTTTGGGCGAACTCAAAAAACACCCCAATTCTAGCCCTCGATACACCGTCTGGTCTCGATACTACGACTGGCAAAACCTTCAATCCGGTAATTAGAGCGACAGTAACGATGACCCTTGCATTGCCAAAAACCGGACTGCTCTCCAATCATCTGAATGATATAGTCGGCGAGCTTTACCTTGCTGATATCAGTGTCCCACCATCACTTTATGCTCTACTTTCTCCACCAATACAGGTTGGGAATATTTTCGAAAAAAGTGACATTGTTCACATACCAGGAATCAATTAACTTCTTCAGTATAATAAGGGGTACTTATTAACTTCAAGCAAGTTTTTTGCAAAAAAATTTTCGAATCGGGTCAGTGGTAAGTGTTGATACGAGAACTGCGTGATGTGGATGTCCAAGAACCCAATAATGATGAGGGACAAAAGTAATGGGACAAGACAATAGCCAGATTAATACTAAGCATATCCCCAAACGACTTGTTATAAATCTGATTATCGAATTCATTATATACGGCGGATTAGTCACGCTATATTTTCTGGTAATTCTACGTTATCTCAATGAACCGATAAAAAACCTTTTTGATAATAATCTCACTGTTTATGCCATTGTTTCACTTATTTTAATCGGTCTTCAAGGGGTGCTATTAGAACGTCTAACCTTTTATGTCCTGGATTGGGTAGGATTGAAACGATTCGAGTAAACTGATGGAATTCTTAATATCCGGAGTTACCATCAATCCAATCTTTCTAGCTGGTATTGGATTCCTGGTAGGCATACTAGGTGGTTTTTTCGGAGTCGGCGGCGGTTTCATCGCAGGTCCACTTATGTTCCTAACCGGTGTGCCAATGAATTTTGTTGTCGGTACAGATTTAGCCCATATGACCGGCAAATCGGTCGTAGCTGCACGCCGGCATCGGATTTTAGGTCATGTAGATATAAAACTCGGTTTAATAATGGTTGTAGGAACAATAATAGGGGTCGAAGCTGGTGCACAATTGTTTGAAAGCTTGAAGCAAACAGGACGTGTAGATCAATTCGTCGGTTGGATATATGTGGCTATCATGTTAGTCATCGGTAGTTTTATGTTTATTGAAAGCCTGCGTGCGACACAAATCATACGTACACAACGAATCTCAGCCAATGAGGCTGTAGGCTTCAAAGGATTATCACAGCGCATTTATGGAATACACATACCGCCAATGATCTCGTTTCCTGTGTCAGGTATCCGTTCTATCTCATTATGGACTGTATTACTGGTAGGTTTTATATCAGGTGTTCTGGCAGGTTTTTTAGGCGTAGGTGGCGGGTTTGTGCGAATGCCTCTGCTGGTATACGTGATAGGCGTTCCAACTCATATAGCTATAGGTACCGA
>CBFDAW010000712.1:0-2059 GCA_965602865.1 uncultured Thermoplasmata archaeon | reverse complement strand
TAACCCCGATCCTGATTAAACAAAAATAAATCAGAGCCCGCTCCTATCTCAGTAATTATAAATCAGCACCCGCTCCTATCTCAGTAAGAATAAATTAGAACCCGCTCCCGAATTTAAATTAATAGCACTGCAAAGCGGTCGCACCCTCAAACCAGCGATTAATTTCATTATACAATCATAGCGGTCCTGCCCTCCCCCCAACGATTATAATCGTCATAATATTATAGTGGTCGACCAATATTTAATCGAACATCCCGACATCTAAGCATTAAATATTAATATTTCTTAATAAATCCAAGAAGCAATATCTCGTTATAATAACGAATCGGAGAATGATATATTGGCAACTGTTAAAAATAATGGTGATTTTGGTTTCGAAATATTCGAACATACCGCGGATGTTGGAATTCTAGCCTCGGGCGAGAATCTAGCTACTGTATTTGAATTTGCAGCGCGCGGTATGTTTGCGATCATATTTCATAATTCAGTACCAAAAACCGAACCTAAAGGAGAATATAATATTAAACTTCAAGCCTCTGATCTTGAACAACTATTGGTTGACTGGTTAAATGAATTGCTTTATGTATTCACAACAGAACGTATCGTATGCTCTACATATCAGATATCTATTGATACTAAATCAAATACATTAGATGCAAAAATTAGCGGTGAGATTGTATCCGAAGAAGAGGTTCTGGGCACTTGCGAAATTAAGGCAGTGACATATCATATGTTAAGTTTGAAAAAAACTAAGCATTGGAAAGCGCAGGTGTTATTTGATATCTAGTTATATCTATCTCTCAATTGATCTCTTAGTATATTATCTAATTGTTCAACCTTAATATGGGCTTTTGAGATTGAGGAATTTGCCAGGTCTACTAAGATGTTAAGATACTCATCTTTTACATAAATTTTATTATCAATACCAATGGGCATGTTTAATCGTTCAGTACCTAGGAGTTCCACGGTTATTTTTGCATCCAGATAATCGTTTAGTTCATGACTTTTCTCATTATGAGTATCATGCTTTTTATTAGGTGCTCTATCATGTTCGACAGGTTTAATGGACCGAATCGAAGAATATTTGAAACCAGCAGCCTCCCCCAAATTACGCAACCACAGTGCAGACTTTAAATCACGAGCTACAACATGAAAGATTGGTGATTGTGCCAAAAAATACAGGTATTTATAATTCTTCCATTTTAAGATGCATTCATTCACTTGCGCACTCGAAATTGTATCATGCCATTTACCTATGATTTCCGATTCGTTTTTAGCCCCCGGTGCAGCCAGGGCGAGAAGTAATATTCGACCAGAACAACTGCTGGTGGTATAATAATCATTATGTGCATTAATAATATTTAAAATAGAAATTACGCGTTGGTCAATTTTTTGGTTTTGTAATGCATCGTTATAATACTCCAATGCATTTTTTTTTTCAGAATCAAATCTAGGCATATAATACACTTGTGAAAAAGCCAATCATAGAAATATGAAAATTATGAATAAAAATAAAGAGGGATAAAAAGCGATCTCTCTTTATCCCCTCTTCTAAAATTACGAATTTCTAAATTCTTTAGATATTATTTAAAAAAAAGGGTTATCTTACCTTTTTTTCATAATTTTCATCCAGCCGCCGCTCTCATAAACAGCAAGTCTTCGAGATTTTAGGGTCTTCTCGAATTCTCCCCAGTCAATGACCTCAAGACGATCATTCTTTCCTTTGGTGAACTGGATACCATTTGTTCCTTTCACACGACCTGGTTTTAAACCTTTCTTGCTTGCAATCGATTTTGCTTTGTCAATTGATATCGCTTCCATAACCATGGTTTTTCCTCCTTCAAAATTTTTATCTTTTTATCCATACATCCTTAAATTGGTTTTTTACCCTTATAGCTTTACTGAATATATAACCTTTTTCCTATCTGGACAAGTTTTTTAAGCATTTTCCAGACTTTTTTCCATAAAAACACTTATTTTTCCGAGTAAATAACCTTTTACATTTTTCACGATTTTTACAGAACTTTTCTATTTTATCGGATGAAATATATGCTACGAT
>CBFDAW010000711.1:0-2059 GCA_965602865.1 uncultured Thermoplasmata archaeon | reverse complement strand
CTATATACTATCTAGTTGAATCTATCTTAATTTCCCCGAAGGGGTTTTCTTGTTTCTTGAACAATTAATATCCACGCAAATGTGCCAGGGTTTTTTCTTTGAATTGATTACTTTAACCTCCGGTGCACCGCATAATTTACACACCGTACCCATCGGGATAATCTTACCATACTGGGGTAATGAATAACTACGATTGCATTTAGGATATTGTGAGCACCCAATGAACCGTTTCCCGCGCCGAGAAGTTAGAATTATCAGATCGGAACCGCAATCAGTACACTTACCAATCGTATTTTGAGTTCTAAGTGCTTCTTGGATGCTTGTACCTATTAAAGATTTATTTTGTTCAAGTACTGTCACGATTTGGTCAAGCATTTCCTCGGATTCTTTGACCACCTCATTCATTTTTTTATTACCTTTTGCGATCTCGTCCATATCTTTTTCAAGTGCTGAGGTCATGTCGGGTTTAGTGATAGTAGTAGCATATTTTTCCAGGGCAAGAACCACGGCAATACCCATTAAAGTCGGTTCCGGTATGGTTTCTTTTATATATCCTCTCTGATATAATTTTTGTATAATCTCATGTCGAGTTGACTTTGTACCCAGACCTAGTTTATCCATTTCTTGGATAAGTGACCCTTGAGAATAACGTTTGGGCGGTTTCGTCTCTTTGGATTGCATTTCGATTTTTATTATGGCTACCTTATCATTTTCAGCTAACTTAGGTAAATCTTTTTCTTTTAATTCAAAGTATGGGTAATATTTGCGCCAACCTTTATCAATAAATTTAGAACCGGATGCAATAAACATTTCATTGTTAATATCAATCACGGCTTTGGTGGTTTCGGTCTTTGCTTTCGGCGCCAATGACGCCAAAAACCGTCGTACCACGAGTTCATAAATCTTCCATTTATCCAATTTCAGGTCACTTTTCTTAGCCACGCCTACAGGGTGAATAGGTGGATGATCGGTTGCCGTGACCTTACCGCGCGAGGGAATGAGTCTATCTTGCTGTAATATTTCGTCAGCCTCCGATGAGAATTCGGAGTCTTTGAACATTTCCAAGATTTTACGTAAGTTAATCGATTTTGGATAAACTGTGTTATCTGTTCGTGGATAGCTAATCAGACCATTTGTATACAATTCCTCCGCGATTATCATGACTTTTGCGGCGGTTAATTTCAAAGAAGTAGCTGCTCGTAGGAAGCTCGTAGTATTAAATGGGGAGGGCGGATAATCGAACTCCTGTTTGGTTTCAACCTCCGCCACGGTTCCCTCAGATGCCTTTTGAACATGTTCGTAAGTACGCTTTGCCACCTCCTCTTCCCAGAACCGCCCTTCTTCGTGTTGTGCGATGAATTGTGTGTCCTTTTTAAGATGCGCATCAATTTGCCAGTATGGTTGGGGTTTGAAATCCAGAATCTCTTTTTCGCGATCCACGATCAGGGCGAGAGTTGGGCTTTGAACGCGTCCTACCGAAAGAAAATCTTTACCGGTCTGTTTTGAAGCAAGTGATATGAATCTGGTAAGCACCGCACCCCATTTCAGGTCTATTATCTGTCTAGAGAAAGCTGCGGACGATAGATTATGATCGACCTCTGTTAAGTTTTTAAACGCATTTTGTATCTCAAATGCAGTCAATGCAGAAAATCGAGCACGTTTTACTTTTACATTAGGGTTGGATTTTTGAATAAGTTCCAAGCCTTCAACACCGATAAGTTCACCTTCTCGGTCGTAATCTGTCGCTATTACAATTTCTCTAACATCACCGGCTAGCTTCTTCAATAGATTTACGATATTCCAATCCTGGATCGTTTTTATGGGTTCTGTTTGGATTAGATTTTTCGGGTCCACATTATTCCAGCGATTATATTCCTTTGGGAAATCAAGATTAACTACATGCCCCTTCAATCCAATTACATGGATCTTATTATTTTTATTATCGACAAAATCGTAGAGTGGTACACGGTTGAAGAATGTCCGTCTTGCCTTCCCCTTTGAGAGTATCGTAGTGATTCTCTGTGCAGCGTTCTGTTTTTCGCAGATGATCAAAAACATT
>CBFDAW010000710.1:0-2080 GCA_965602865.1 uncultured Thermoplasmata archaeon | reverse complement strand
TTTGTTCCATAAATTGGCGCCATTGAATTATAGGCTCCGTAGAGTGGATGATTTATTGGTTCCATGTTCGTCCAGGTATTATTACTTAAATCATATATCCAAGTATCCGTAAACGAAGAATATCCACCAAAGAGCAGCACCTTATCGGTTCCCCAAATACATGCCATTACATGCCAGTACCTGGAAGCAGGGCTGACCAGCGGTAGTTTCCGCGTCCAATTATTATCGCTCAGATCATATATCCAAGTCTCGTTACTAAACGTATAATAACTATAATACCAATAGCCACCAAATAGCAACACTTTATCTACTCCCCAGATAGTTGCCATTTCATGATAGTATCCACTGCCCGGTCGATTGTATGTTGTTTTTTTGGTCCAAGTATGATGTCCAGTCATATCTATTTTCAATTCAGCATCTTCGCTGCTGCCAAATATTGTTGTGTTATTGAGTGTCCCATCTTTGAAATTCTTGGTTGAAGTTTGTAACCAAGTTGAAGCTGCTTGAGCGGTTGGTAAATTCGGATTCAAGGGTATGATAATTAATAATCCTGAGCATACCAGAATGAAAATCGCTAATATTGATCCTACTTTATGTTTCACATTTTTTTGGATCATTTTAATTTCCCCTTTTTCAGATTCTAAACAATTTTTCTATTTTGAAGGAATAAATATATCCATAATAAATCTTATTTTATCCCGCTGACATTAACCCACATAAGTTATATATATATATCCCCTTATAAATTTAAAAATCTTTCGATGATTTCATCAATCATTAATTGAAGAATTAATGTATAAAAAATAAGTTAGAACTCAAATACTGTTTCTGGTACCCATGGGTTGGGTATAATACTATAAATCTTCATTCTGCGGTTTTTGCGGTATAGTCCGTTGTTGTGTCTGTGTAGTATCGGGCAAATGAACGGCTGGGGATTGTATGGGTGTAGCCGGCTGCGCCACTTTGGGGATCGCGATATTTTGTGCTCCGGCGTTACCCGAGTTAACAGGGGCGGTAATAGTAGTTTTTTGCTCGGCGGTATCAATCTTAGCCGGCGGCAGCTGCGGCAGCTTTACGACATAAGCACTTTGGGCGGTAACCGACCCCGAAACGGCGTATGTGGATTTTGCCAACTGAGGTACCGCCGGGGCTGCCGGAGGCGCCAATTGCTGTGCGGAACCCAGGGCAGTCGCCGGTGCCGGCAGCTGGCCAACCGCTATTACCGGTGCGCCGAGCTCACTGGGTTTAATACTAACGGTACTTGCAAGAGATAATTCCTTGTAACGATGCTTCATTCTTTTTATAGCTACGATAACGAAAAGTTGAACGATCAAAATTATAATCAATATAAGCAAAAGTATCCAAAACTCTTCACTAAACATGGAACCTTTTGATTTCCGTGTTTCTTGCTCGGGCGGTTCCGTGTTTAGAAAGATAGTGTCATGAACAGGATTGGCAATATTTCCAGCATAATCGTTGACTCTGAAATATATTCTTTTTTCGCCATCACCACCGTCCAATTCGAACGACCGTGTGCCCGTATAGTTTTCCCATGGACACCAGATTAATCCATCGGTGCTGAATGAAATCTGACATATCCCTGAAGTATTATCCAAGGCGCTAAGTTTAAGAGAAGTATGTGTCGAGTTAGTCTCTGTGGCACCATCATTTATCAGGACCCATATCGAATGCGGCGTCGAAGTATCCAAGGTTATCGAATCAAATACGGGCTCGGCAATGTTACCGGCTTTATCGCTTACTTTGAAATATATTGTTTTTTTACCATCACCTGTGGGCAGCGACATAGTTTTTCTGGATCTGAACGATTCCCAGGGGTACCAGCTATTTCCATTGAAACTCAATGATATTTCCGAAACACCGGAAACCGAATCGGATGCATAAAGATCAACGATGACCTCTTCAGAGGTTGCATAATCTTTATCATTATTTATCAATATATATACTTCTTCGGGCGGTGTAGTATCCAGGATTATTGTATCAAAGACGGGGATTGCTGTATTACCCGTATAATCACGTACCCTGAAATATACGCTCTTATTGCCCTCGGGGTTGGGCAGTG
>CBFDAW010000709.1:0-2086 GCA_965602865.1 uncultured Thermoplasmata archaeon | reverse complement strand
ATACAAAATTAATGATCTAGAGGATCAAGGGGAATAAATAGCTATTATATTTCTATTAGAATAGTCGGGTTAATGTATGGTTAGAATGAAATTTAAAAATTTTACGATTTTTATAATAATAATGTTCTTTTTTCAGGTATTACCCACAACTTTTTCGCTAACCAGTGCGGATATAAACGCGCCAGAGTATAAAAATAACGGTTGGTGGAACACTACGGCTGAGAGCGGGAAAGATTGGGTGATTAACACCACAAATAATCTGTGGGTGAATAAGAATATAACCGCATTCAATTCTATTTTGATTAATAATAGCGGAAGTTTAATATTTCAAAATTGTACAGTCATTGTGTATAATAAGATCATTGTGAAAAATAATGGTTCACTTACATTAATTAACACCACATTAAAATTCAACGGAACCGGTAATGGCAGTTCAGAACTGCGGGTGCTTCCTGGGGGTTCGCTTTATATTAGAGATTATGATGATGATCCAAATACAATCGGTGATAGGTCAAATATCACCTGTAATATAGCCGATAATAAGCATAGATACTTATTCTATGTCTATCCCCACACAAATTTTACCATGAGAAACAGTGAACTTCATCAATGTGGTTATTCGATTTTTTCACCGGATTGGTATGGGCTCTATATTAACTCTGCAAATACAATTATTGAAAACAACACATTTTCGAATAATTACGCAGGTATGGTAATTGAATCATCTAATAATACGATTAACAACAATAAGTACTGCGATAACGATGAATACGGTTGCCTGATCGTCTTTTGTCGGAATAATTCATTACATAACAATACCTTTGTTAACAACTCGTATAATTTTGGATTATTGCTAAACAATATCAATCAAAACAATAATATTACTATTAACAATTCAATAAATGGCGAGGCAATTCATTATCTGGAAAAAGAAACCGATTATAACCTATCCAAAGATGATTCCGCAGGATTCATTGGTGTAATAAATTGTAGTAATGGTACTATCTCCCATCAAAACTTATCAAATAACTTCGAAGGCATCATATTGTATGGTTGTAATAATACAATAATTCATGATTCAAACCTTACCGAAAATACATTTGGTGTTATTTTAGAAAAATCGAGGAACATTACATTTTACAATGCCAGTATTTCCAATAATTCCGAGATCGGAATAAAAATACGGGACTCTCATTTGATATTAAATAATTCTACAATAATTAATAATAAGGACCACGATTTTGAACTTGATTTGAATTCAAATGTTCGTGTAATCAATTGTACATTTAATTCCAGTAAAGTACAAGTGATCGATATTAAATCAGAATTAAAAGCCCAGGAATATCTTCATATTCAAACCAAAAATCATTATGATGTGCCGATAGGAAATGTGAGGGTCGATATTTATGACGGTAACAACAAACTGGAACATACGGTTACAACCAATGCCTCCGGCATTGTTACTTGGATACCATGTACTAGCTTTATGATAACACGGTCAGGGGTGGACCATTCTTATTGTAATCATAGATTAAATGTCGAATATTCCGGCAGGGAATTTAATGTATATGTGGATATGAATAATTCACAAAACATCACTATATATTTGAACCACCCACCAAAGATCGATAACCAACCTCCAAGTTTTTTCTATATTGATGAGGATTCTCAGTTTAATTATGATTTTAATTACACAGATATGGATATGGACCCGGTGACCTGGCATTTAAGCTCAAATGCAAACTGGATGGACCCAATAGGTTTTTATACCGGGATACTAAACGGCACCCCCACCGACCCGGATGTAGGTTGGTTCTACTTTAATGTCAGCTGTAACGATAGTTATAATGGTTGGGATTTTTTTAACTTTAGTATAGTTGTAAACAACACTAATGACCCGCCCGATATAATCTCCAAGCAAAATATCGGAACCGCTTATGAAGACATTTTATACTCGCAAGATTTCAATGTCACGGACCCTGATAAATTCGATAGCCATACTTGGCTAATGTACAGTAATGCACCATGGTTGAATCCGATAAATAAGCGCTGGGGAACGTTATACGGTACTCCATTACAAGAGCAT
>CBFDAW010000708.1:0-2089 GCA_965602865.1 uncultured Thermoplasmata archaeon | reverse complement strand
GTAATTAGTTTAATAATTTTAACCTACCGACTAGCCTGGCAACCATCCGAAGAAGAGTTTGAACCCGAGTTGCCGACCAAGGGGATAATAAACATCCATGAGCGCATCCAAAAATCTTCTGAGGCGAAGAAATGCTTAGAAGTTATGACCATTTGCGGGATCTCCGCTACATGTATGTTAGGTTCACCCGAGCAGACATATTACCTAAAAAGTCCACCGGGGTTCTCTAATTATTCGAAGAACAATGAACTTACCCTATACCTGGAAGAGGAGTATGACTCCAAGATCCTAGCATTTCCCACGATTGACCCAAGAGACCCCGATCTATTAGAGATGATAACAGACAACTTGGATCGCGGCGCCATTGGATTCAACTCGTTCTCCGGGCACACTGCTGAGCTCTTCCCACCACCAAAAACCAAGATTAATGATTATTTAGGGCCATTGACCAGATCGGAAATGTACCCTATTTATAAATACTTCGAGCGCCATCAAATTCCATTCAATTGGCATGTAAAGTTACAAAACGACACTCTTTACGCTCAGGCAATGGAGATATTAAATGAATTTCCGAATCTAATAGTTGATTTTCCTCACTTTGGAGTTCTTGGTACGGATGTAATGCGATTGGGACATATGATGGATAATTATTCAGGAATATATACGGACATCTCGTTCGGCGGTTATGCAAAATGGGGTATGCCAAGAGTCTCGGATAATATTGAGTTGTTTCGTGAGTTCGTAACTAAGTACCAAAACCGAATAATGTTCGGCACTGATATAGTTATTACTAACAACATTCGCAAAACAGTTCCTTGGCTCGTTAATCACACGCTAGCATACCGCAATATGCTCGAAGAAGATGAATATTATGTCAATATTCCGAATATAACCGGTGAGGGCTTTGACCTGAATGAAACACTTAACGGTTTAGGGTTATCCAAAGAGATCTTGAATGAGATTTATTATGAGAATCCTGTTAGATTTCTATCCGGTAAGCCAGCGATAAATAATAATACACGGTCCGGTCGTGGCTTTGGATCCCATGACCAAATGTATATTTCAAATTTGAAAATGAATATCCTTATAGGAAATCAGCTGATCCTGGTCACCAAAAAGAAATAATGCTCCGGACGATCCTGGCGAGGTATTGTCTGCATTATCTACAAAAAACAGTAAAAAAATTTGCTCGATAATCTACTCTAAAATCTTTACTAAAAGCTAACACAATTTCTTTTTTTATGTGGTGCGTTAGTATCACCAGGAAAAGTAAAGAATGGGTGTTTGTTAAGAGGGAAATTCGTTTCCCACGGAAACTTTTTCGGCTTAGTCCGTTGGCTTACCCCTCCAAAAAGTTTTACGGTCATCCCAAAACTCGGGGTAAGCCTGCTCCTGCGCCGTTTTGAGGAATCTCCCTAACAACCCAACCCACTTTACTATTTTCCTAGTGTGGCGCAGCGCCAAACACACATAAGATTAGGGAGAGAAATTTCTCCCATTTATCAGCAGAGTGTCAAGTATTATTCACTTTAGCCAACCATGGAAAAGCCCTATGAAATCCGAAAAATGTAAGAAAAACAGATGCTGGGACTTACGGCATGACCGCCATTCTGTTTCACTCCTTACCGATCATATGGTCTTTTGTATTAAATTTCGGTTACCCCTACTTTATGGCGACATTGCCGTAAGAGGTGAACAGATCATCAAGTCAGTTGCTAGGAAATTAGATGTGCAGATAATTCGAATGGCTGTTAATCCTGAACATGTTCACATTTTCTATGTTTATCCGCCAAAGTTATCGCCAAGTGTTATCGCTAAGAAGTTCAAGAATTAGACCTCATTGAACCTCCGAAAAGAATTTCCAGAGCTTAAGAAAAAAGTTAAGAATCATTTATGGGCACCCTCAAATTGGCATGGTTCGGTTGGGATAGGATTTGAGGTTGTTGAGAATTATATTCGGGGGCAAGAGGGGTATGGTGAGGATTGAATAATATCCCTTAATAACATAATTAAAACATTAAAATTTCCATCCTTCCATTCTAAACATATCGAGAATGTCGATAGCTTCTACAGTATATTCTTGACACAC
>CBFDAW010000707.1:0-2090 GCA_965602865.1 uncultured Thermoplasmata archaeon | reverse complement strand
CTTAATTCTTCGTCCGATTTGGATATGGGATTATCTATTTCGGTTCTTCTTCGACGAAATAGAGAAAATAATAGAAATACAATTATTACGACCATAATAATAATTATTCCAAGGTAAAAATTAGTTTGATTATCCGATTTCAGATCCCCTTCATGCTTTGTTCTATCTGTACCACCACCCGGTTTGGTATCGTTCTTATACTCTTCTAGGTTAGAGACACCATCACCATCCCAGTCACCCGATGCACCGTTTTTCCCGGTTGCGTCACTGGGGTCTAATTGGTTATCGATTTCCCATTTATCAGGGAGGCCGTCAGCGTCCGAATCTGCTTTTGTGGGATCCGTGCCATTTTGATACTCTTCCAGGTTAGTAAGCCCATCTTCATCGGGGTCATCACCGGAGATATAATCAATAATATCGCCAAAGTATTGTTCCAGCCACCAATCAGGTGGTGCTTTAGTATCCGTCAATTTTTGGACGATATTTATAACAAATGCATGCTGCTCCGGATTAATTTCAGGCAAGGTAACGGTGGTCGAATTATACTGGCCGATAAGATAATAATATACCTTTCCTAAATTCGATTGTGCCGGTAAATGACTAGTATACAAATATTTATGTACCTCCCCCTCAGTGTTCGATTCATGCCTGATAAACTCCATCAAAACGGATTCATATGACTTTCCGGCTAACGTTTTATAACACACATACATTTTCTCCGGTGCGGAATTCGCTATTATCGTTGCGTTGATTATAATAGATTTATTCACATACCATTCGGTAACTGGTGTATGCATTATAACCGGTTTTGATATTGTTCGGTTTTCGATCAGTTCTGAAAATATTATTGTTTCGGTATTATTTGCAAAATCTGTACTTCTAACCTCAAATAATAACTCGGTGCCACCTAAATCGGACCAATCTATATTACTCGTATTAAGCACTGTATTGAAAGAAATGCCCGAATCCAGTTCCATATCCTCCCAGTTGCTAATGTTTAAACCCGGGTATTGGATCCGGTATTGAGGTACACCAAAAAGACCGCTTAATGAATCATTTGCATCCACCCGAAGAACAACCGTTTCTGCTGACGAGGTATAAATTGTAATGTTTGTAGTCGCCACATTTATGATATCTGGTTTTGTTTTATCGAGCTTTATTCCATATAAAAATTTATGGGGCTCTTCATTGCTCTGGTTATCTATTGACCAATACTCTAATGTGTTATTCCCACTCTCGGTGGTTATAAATGGCAGCTGGTATTGTGTCGTATTTGGCGGTAGACTGTTCAATTTATAATTTATTTTATCCACTCCCGAGCCCAAGCCGTCAAAAGCCGTGAGATTAACTTGGAAGGCTGTGTTATGCCAGACATCGAGATATTCATTGATATTAGATTCCGCAAAATCATTATCAATGTTGATTTTTAACATATACCACTTTGATGCAAGCCCGCCGGTATCCATGCACTGTGCTCGAAGCCAGACATTATCATTTGTCCCGAGGTCCTGGCTGTCCCAGTTTAAGGTAAACGGCGCAGTGTGTATGGGTGAATCCGGACAGTCATGCCAGGATCCGTTCGATCCATTTATCGTGGAGTCGAGGGAATATTGAACATTAACATAATCTATCCCCCACTCGCTCGCCGGATCATCAAGGTCCAGATCATCATTTGGATATGTTTGGATATTAATGATGCCACTATTCCAAGAGCTTGTTTCTGGTGAAATAATTTGAATTTCAGGTTCGTGGTTCACATAATCGATTTTTTCCAGGAGCGAAGTTCTTTTTATATTCATTGCGAAATCTGAGGTTGATAATTCACAAAGTAGTGATTTATTCTGGTAATGTTCCCAGCCAAATACCGGTGCGGGGATATCGAAATAATAGACCCTCTCAGCGTCGCGGGTGGGATTAGAATTGCGGCGGAGTTCTATCATCTGTTTATTGAACACAGACCAACTCGCACTCTTTGAATCATACTTGTAGCTAATCTTCGGTGCTCCGGCTAATCCAGAAAGCATATCACTTATACTTACATTTACACGACAAACGCCCTTAGAGTCTTCGGTTACATCCTGAACCTGAAG
>CBFDAW010000706.1:0-2090 GCA_965602865.1 uncultured Thermoplasmata archaeon | reverse complement strand
ACGAAATATAATCAGAGCCTGATAAGCGGATTTCAATTAGAGCCTAACGAAGTGGAGCCCGAACCCGAGGAACCTACCATCATCACTTGTGCAGCATCGTGACACACGAATTCTAACCACCAAAATCAAAAACTTAAATTGGATGCAATATTTGATATTTTTGAGTTTGGGATTTTACCTAGCAATTAAAAATTAATCGCTGTTTTGAGATTTCCTTGGACTCTTCCCCCTTCCCACCAGTGATTGCCTACACAAATAAATCGTAACGGTCTCACCAACGATTATTATCATTTTAAAATCGCAGTGGTCTCCCCCTCCCACCAGTGATTAACATTAATAATGAATCGAAACGGTCCGATTATGCAAACCAACTACTTAACGACATATAGAAAGGCATTTATGG
The DNA here is from genome assembly GCA_965602865.1 of uncultured Thermoplasmata archaeon. Taxonomy (GTDB): domain Archaea; phylum Thermoplasmatota; class Penumbrarchaeia; order JAEHCK01; family JAEHCK01; genus CBFDAW01. The sequence continues at coordinate 1,687 of CBFDAW010000706.1, read as the reverse complement.
GATAATGTTATTCCACCCACTGTGATATCATGGTGAGGCTTGCCATTAATGGTTTCGGGAGAATTGGACGCTTAGTATTACGAAGAGCATATAATGACCCGGAGATCGAGATTGTAGGGATAAACGATATAACAGATGCAAAGACCTTGGCACATTTACTGAAATACGATTCCACTTTCGGTATATTTGAAGCAGATGTGAGTGCCAAAGAAAATGGTTTTTTAGTGAATGATAAAGAACATAAAGTGTTCGCAGAAAGGGACCCCGGTAATTTACCGTGGGGCGAGCTGGGTGTTGATGCGGTCATCGAGTCCACTGGATTGTTCAGGTCCAAAGATAGCGCCAGTAAACACCTTGACGCCGGTGCAAAAAAAGTAATAATCTCCGCACCATCAAAAAAACCATTGGCGGATATTACTATCGTAATGGGTGTAAATGAGAAGCAATATTCGAAGGATGATCACCATATAATCTCCAATGCATCCTGCACGACAAATTGTCTCGCACCAATCGCCAAAGTATTACACGATAATTTCAAGATAATAAATGGTCTAATGACCACCATCCATGCCTATACTAATGATCAACGGTTATTGGATTTACCGCATAGCGACCTTCGCCGTGCACGCGCTGCCGGTGCGTCCATGATACCCACATCTACAGGCGCGGCAAAGGCGGTTGGGTTAGTACTACCCGAGCTGGATGGGAAATTGAACGGTTTGGCGGTTAGGGTGCCGACCATGGATGTATCTCTCGTGGACCTGGTAGTGAATGTTGAAAATGATTGCACCGTTGAAGATATCCAGGGTGCTTTTAAAAGCGCTGCCGAAGGTCAGCTCAAAGGAATATTAGAATATTGCGATGAACCCCTCGTATCCGTGGATTTCGTGGGAAATTCACATTCGGCGATCTTTGATGCGGACCAGACATATGTAATAGGAAAAACCGTAAAAGTTCTGGGTTGGTATGATAACGAGTTTGGTTACGCATGTAGGTTAGTCGATTTGGGAAAATATATCTTTAGATGATAATGTGAAACATTATTAAATTGGAGCCTAAAACTTGCTGAGGTAGAACCATGGTTAAAATTTCACCCTCAATACTATCCGCGGATTTTAATCAACTGGGAGCCGCAATCAGGGCAATAACGGACGGCGGCGGTGACCTTGTTCATATCGATATAATGGACGGTCATTTTGTGCCCAATCTGACAATTGGTCCTGCGGTGGTGAAGGCTCTACGGAAAAACACCGAGCTACCGTTTGATGTCCATCTTATGATCAGTGATCCTGACGCCTATATGAAGAAATTCATAAATGCCGGAGCGGATATAATCGCAGTTCATCCTGAAACGTGTATTCATTTACATAGAACCCTACACCTGATCAAAGAAAATAATAAAAAAGCCGGTGTCGCTTTGAACCCGGGAACATCGATTTCGACTATTGAGCCCGTTCTCGAGGACCTTGACCTAATCGTAATAATGACCGTTAATCCTGGGTTTCCGGCGCAGAAATTTATTAATAGTATGCTGCCAAAGATCAAACAAACGCGGGAGCTCGTGGATAAATACGGATTAGAGATCGAAATAGAAGTGGATGGGGGTATTAATGTGGAAAACGCCCGTAAGGCGGTAATGGCTGGGGCAGATATATTGGTGGCGGGTAATGCCGTGTTCAATGGCCCA
>CBFDAW010000705.1:0-2098 GCA_965602865.1 uncultured Thermoplasmata archaeon | reverse complement strand
GGGGAAGGAATTTGAAAAAATCTATTTTTTAAATGGGGGGTGCGGAATGTAGGTTTGTTATCTTATTATTTGTTAAATGTTCTTATAATAATAGGTGTAAATAAAGCACAAGTATTATATTTCTCATTTACTTCCCCAACGATACATTTAAATCGGGGTTAGAAACCAATGGTAGAGATTAAAGAACTTAAACGTAAGATTTGCTTAATAGGAGATTGGGGTGTAGGTAAAACCAGTTTGATACGAAAATTTGTTCTTGATCAATTCGATGATAAATATATAGTCACCCTTGGTACAAAGGTTACTAAAAAACGAATTAAATTTAAAAAAAATAATGGAGATATTATTGATCTAAACCTAGTAATCTGGGATATAATGGGCCAAGAGGAGTTTAAAAAAATCCAAAAATCTGCATACCGTGGGGCACATGCTGCATTCATAGTTTGTGATATTACCCGAAAAGAAACACTAGATAATCTCTCTCGTTGGCGAAACGAAATTTTTAAAATTGCCGGAATAATACCTATTATTATTCTAGTTAATAAAGCCGATTTGCGCGGTCAGGAGAATTTTTCTTTAGATGAGCTGGCTAAAACCGCCTTAGAACTTAAAGCTAAACATTATCTCACAAGTGCGAAAAACGGGCAAAATGTAGAAGCTGCGTTCAAAGCAATTGGTTTAAAATTGATTTAACTCTTATTTCATATTTTCTTATTTGTTACTGATAATTAATCATAAAATATTTGTAATTAAAAAATGTTTTCTGATAAAATTTCCGATTATTGTAATTTGCTTATTAAGTAAATAATTGGATTTTCAAAAAATATGCTGGAGGCATATAATGAGAACACCTGAAGAATATAAAGAAAGTTTACGTAAGATGCGACCAAATATTTACAAATTTGGCGAGTTAATCGAGGATGTAACCACACATCCTGCTACTAAAAATACTGTAGCTGGGCACGCTCAAATCTTTGCGGCGGCTCAAAATGAACAAAATCATGATAGAGTGACCACTAAATCAAGTATAATCTCTCCTGAAATAGAGATTTCCAGATATCTATCACTCATACGCTCGGAAGCTGACATGATCGCCAATGTAAAAATGAAACGATTGATATTCAACCTCACAGGTACGTGTACAGGTGGTCGCTGTGCGGGCTGGAACGCAATCAACTCCATGTGGGCAACCACTTTCGATATGGATCACGACCTGGGAACGGACTATCATGGACGACTTAAAAATTGGTTAATTACCGCTCAGAAAAATGATATTACGATATCAGGCGCCCTTACCGACCCAAAAGGTGACCGGACATTACCCCCCAGCCAACAAGCGGATCCGGATATGAATCTACATATAATAGAGACTCAAGATGATGGTATTATTGTTCGTGGTGCAAAGGTCATGATCTGTGGTGTAGCCGCAGCAAATGAAATATTTATCTTACCCGGAACCGGATATAAAGAACCTGATAAAGATTATGCCATATCATTTGTTATCCCACGAGATATTAAGGATTTGACTATCGTTGAAACACGACACCCCAGTGATATGCGAGAGTTTGAAGAAGGGTTTGACACTCCTGTAAATGAAGGAGGTATCACTCAAGCCTATCTACTATTCGAAGATGTTTTCATTCCAAAGGACCGTGTATTCATGGCGACAGAGTTTAAGTTCTCTCTTGAAGCGGTTATGAACTTTATTATGCCATATCGCTCGGCAATCGGTGGTTGTGTGGCGGGACAAGGCGATTTAATGTGCGGTGCGGCAGCACTAGTGGCTCGTGCAAATGGGTTATCAGAGAAACAGTTTAATGAGAAATTGATTCAGATGTATATAAATAATGAGACCACATTTGGAATGGGTATCGCCGCCGCCGCTTTAGGTAAATTACACCCCTCGGGAATTTGGCAGTGTGATCCATTACTAGCTAATGTAAACAAGGTCCATGTCGCAACACTTCCGTATGAGACAAAACGGCTTGCACAAGATATCAGTGGAGGAATAGGTGAGACTGGCTGTATACCGGCGTACAAAGATTTTACCGATACACAACATGGATATGGTAAACTTTTACAAAAATATCTTAAAGCC
>CBFDAW010000704.1:0-2105 GCA_965602865.1 uncultured Thermoplasmata archaeon | reverse complement strand
TTGTTATTGTTATACTCCCATTAGTCGGACTGAATAATATCGTATCCGGCCAACAGTTATATGATATCGTAACATTTTTCAACTTTGGTGTTTCATTCTTATTTGCAGTGTTGAAATAAACCTTATATTGGATCCATCGTTCACCATTATGACCAGACCAAATATTAGACGGGGGGAACATATAATATGTTAATATATTTCCATCCGACCCAACAAAATCTTTTGAGCTTAAACCCGACTCAGTAGCTGCGGTTCGAAGTTGGAATTTAATGTTCGTGTTAGTTGATGTGTTAGCACTCCAATTAATTATTTTAAAAGATGATTTCGGACCAATATCATAAGGATGAGACACAAAAGTTCCTGTCTTAACATGTACGGATAAATCGAATACCCAAGTATCATGTAAATAAAAATCACCGCTAAATAGCACCACTTTATCTGTTCCGTAAATAGATGCCATTGTATGATTGGTTCTAGGGCTTGGTTTGCTCAGCGGTGTTTTATTAGTCCAATTATTATCACTCAAATCGTAAACCCAAGTTTCATCACTGCCATTGTTACCACCAAAAAGCACCGCTTTATCTGTCCAATCAACAGATGCAATTGCATGATTATTCCTAGAGCTAGGTTTGTTACCTGAGGGATTCATATTAGTCCAATTGTTATTGCTAAGATCGTACACCCAAGTTTCATTACAATAAACCCAATTACCATTATAAAAAGATCCACCAAAGAGCACTACCTTATCATCACCGTAAATGGATGCCATTGCATGGTTTTCCGTAGTACTTGGTTTGTTACCTGAAAGATTCATATTAGCCCAGGTATCTTCGCTCAAATCATATACCCATGTATCATCATAATAAATATTTTTCCAACTCGACTCATCCCAATAGTATCCTCCAAAGAGCACCACCTTATCAGTTCCCCAAATAGTTGCCATTGCATGCTTATATCTAGGGCTTGGTTTGCTCATCGGAGTTTTTTTAGTCCATGTGTTATCACTCAAATCGTATATCCAAGTATCACCAGAGCCTTCCCAATCTTTAATTTCACCGCCAAAGAGCATTACTTTATCTGTTCCATAAATAGTTGCCATTGCGTGTTCTTGTCTTTCAGTTGGTATCGTTGATGGCGTTTTCTCTATCCAATTATTATCGCTCAAAGTGTATACCCAGGTATCATTAGAATAATCTTTATCTTGAGCATCTCCACCAAATAGCAACACTTTATCTATCCCATAAATGGATGCCAATGCATGTCGAGGTCTACCGTACGGTGTGATCGAGTCCAATTTTTTAACCCATTCTTCATACTTAATTGATTTTAACCTTAATTCCGCATCTTCTCCAATGCCTACTACGGTTACATTACTTAATGTACCATTATTGAAATCCGAATCTGATGTCTGAATCCACGTGGATGCGGCGTTTGCCGGATGTATAATTGGATTAAAAGGAATATTTATTAATAGTCCAGAATATATCATTATTACAATTACAAATATTGACTGCAATTTACTGCCCAAAGATTTTCGGGTCATTTTAGTACTTTGGTTTTCATACAGAAATTGACCCCCTTTTGGTATATTAATATCAAATTCTATGTATATAATAATTTGGTAACACTAACTTTTTGCGGTTCCGGGTTGTTATTTTGATGTTCGCTTACTTCTTTATCTTGCTATTGAGAGTGAGCATTATCAGTTTCCCTGGGCTCCCGGATTGACACCGGTTGTTGCTTTGGCACAGCTTCGTGGGCGGGAACCATGGGAGTAGGTGTAGACGTGGTAGTTGCAATCGTAAGTTCCGGTGTAGTCTCATCAACCTCTGGTTTAGTTGTTTGAGTTTGCGCCGGCGGTAATTGTGGTAGTTTTCCAACCTGAGGTATTTTTTGCGAAGCTGGTGCCTGCACAGTCGATGGTGAACTTGCTAATACCGGTGTTGTAGAAGTTGAAGCGTTTGATTGCTCTCCAACATTAACAGCTGCCGAACTGGGTAGCTGTGCGACGGTGGGTGCCTGACCTACTGAAATCACAGCCGCAGGATGCTCACCGGGCTTTACGGTTACCGTTTCTTTAGTAGATTTTTTCTCCTTATCACGCT
>CBFDAW010000703.1:0-2105 GCA_965602865.1 uncultured Thermoplasmata archaeon | reverse complement strand
CCCACAAACTCAACCTCAACAGCCAACTCAACCACTAACTACGCCCTGTCCTTTATGCAATCAACAGATCCCAGAATACACCAATCCGTGCCCGCATTGCGGTGGTGCGTTGGAGTGGGGCGGAAATAGTTGAGTTATTGATGGGGCAATTGGAAAGTGCAAAATAGAAGATAGTGTTTTAATACAAAAGTATAAATAGTTAGTACACTTTAAAGTATAATACTTATGAGTGTATTTATTAATCGAGAACGGGAAACTAGCATTCTTCAAAAACGGTATAAAAGCAATAAAGCCGAACTTTTAGTTATATATGGCCGACGTCGTGTGGGAAAAAGTGAATTAATTGAAAATTTTCTATCGGGAAATGATATTTATGGCATTAGATTACTCGCTCGAGAAGAATCAAAAAAATTCCAACTCTTGCGATTTACTAAAAAATTAGCTGAGTTCTTTTCCGACCCAGTGCTTGAAAACATATCATTTAATGATTGGGATGGATTCTTTGAATATATCAATTCCATTACAACTAATAAAAAAATTGTCATTGCCATAGATGAATTTCCATACCTGATCAAAGAGGATAGATCATTACCTTCTATTCTTCAGGACCTTTGGGATAATAAATTGCGGCATACGAAATTATTCCTAATACTCAGTGGTTCTTCGATACGCATGATGGAAGCAATACAAGAATACGGCAGTCCTCTTTATGGAAGAAGAACCGGACAATTGTTACTTAAGCCTTTAAAATTCATGGATATTTTAAACTATCTAAAGGACATGAGATCTGCGGTGGAACATTATTGTGTGTTTGGGGGAACACCGGCATATTTCACTGAAATAGATAAGAAAAAAAATGTCATGGATAATATCAATGACACTATATTTAGACCGGATTCATATCTGTTTCGAGATGTTGAATTTGTCCTTCGGCAAGAGCTAGTTGAGCCAAGGTATTACTTTTCCATATTATTTTCCATCTCATCAGGCAACCATAAGATAGGTTTGATATGCAACCAAACAGGTTTACCGAAAAGTATTGTGAACAAATATCTTTCTGTGCTAATAGATCTACAGTTGGTACATCGTGAGGTGCCAGTCGATGAGGATGATAGATCAAGAAAGGGTCTATATTTTCTTGACGATAATTTATTCGATTTTTGGTTCAGGTTCGTGCATCCTAATATAGATCTGATTGAGAATGAAACCATCGAGCAATTACTGGTTGATCTTAAAGAGGTTCAATTGAAAGAGTATATAGGAAGACATTTTGAGCGAATAATTGCTGAGATATTACCAAAATTGTTCAAAAATAAATATTTAAAAATTGGACGCTGGTGGGATAAAGGCGAAGAGATCGATATTGTAGCCTTAAATAAGAATACAAAAGAAATATTGTTTTGTGAATGTAAATGGAGTTCGAATGTGGATGCAGAAAAACTAGTAAAACAATTGTCCATTAAAAGTGAATTTGTGAAATGGCAAAATGATGATAGAAAGATATCATACGCAATTTTTGCTCGATCGTTTAAGAAAAAGATTTCTAAACTTGAGAATATTCCAGTCTATTGCTATGATCTACGAGATATTGAAAAGATGTTGGTTCAAAATAGAGCTAACTAGACCGGTATAGATTTAAAGTACAGATAAAAATTGAAACAAAAATTATTTCAAGTGTTAGTCATCGGACGATCTGCAATCACAACAACAATCCACATAGGTAGACCACCCCGTGCTCGCTATGCCAGAACCAGATCCAACAATACACCAACCCATGCCCGCATTGTGGAGGGGCGTTGGAATGGGAGGGATGATGGAGGGGAGATGAAAGTATGACAATTTCAGATCCATGATCAATTATTAATTAAATACCTCTTTTAATGTATTCTCCAAAACGTGACCGAAATGGTTATATCTGTGAAAATAGATTAAGATGATATGTTCAAAGGTATGTCTGATTTAGAACAGCGGTTATATTTTTACTTGACCGAAAAAGAACAACGAGTATTTACAATTCAATATATTACTGAGATACTTAATATATCCACTCAACATGCTCGGAAAATCGCATCGAATATGCTCAAAAAAAATGTGATTGAACGTGT
>CBFDAW010000702.1:0-2111 GCA_965602865.1 uncultured Thermoplasmata archaeon | reverse complement strand
CTATTTACGGTCGCTCATTATACTCGGATGAATGTAAAAATGTATTCGGCATCGACCCAGATGATAACTCCAACTATTATAAATGGTATTTCATCGAAAAGGACCATTTGAATGTAAATATCAATTCTGATAGTGATTTAGAAACTTTAAAGTTCATTGACGCCCCGAAACCATCAGCCGTCTACGTAGATAATGTTCTTTGGACCGAAGGAAATGAATATACGTACTTACCCTCAGAAGGTATAGCCCTCTCAAATGTCTCCATGGGGACCACTAATGTTGATATATATTTCAAAGCAATCTTGGATAATCCGCCGGTGGCTAAGATTAAATCTTCAAGAATGTGGTTGCAGGTCAATGAACCCATCGAACTTGACGGCTCGGAATCGTACGACACAAATCCCGAGGGGGATATAACAAATTACATCTGGGATTTTGGCGACGGAAATTTCACTTCCGGCAAAAGTAAAAGTTTAGCCACCCATGCATACTCAGTCCCAGGTGTGTATGGAATAATTTTAACCGTGGTAGATGATGAGCTCAATATTGGCCAAGACTACTGTAATATCACAGTTTTAGCCGAAACTGACCTGTTAGTACATCTGACCGTCCCGCATGTTAGTATTCCTGAAGACAGCCTCACTTATTCACTTAACCTACGCGAGTATGAGCCATATTCGGCTGACCCAGGTGCAGAGTACTTCTGGTTTGTCACTGGCGAAGATATCACATTATATTCGATCTCTGGTGAAAACAGCTCTAATGATAAACTTATGATCACACCAAACGTTAACCAATTTGGGGATGATCTGGTACATTTATGGATTGAAAATACTGAAGGTGCAAAGAATTACCAGTTGTTGTGGATCAATATTACACCCGTAAACGACCAACCTTCATTATTCGGTATTCCTGACATCACTATCCATTATGATGTTCCGTATGAGTTCAATTATTTCCCATATATCAAAGATGTAGATACCCCTCCTAGCAAGCTTAAATTGAATTCTTCTGAGCCCATTTACACCACTATTTCAGGGTTCAATATCACCTATGAATATCCAAAGAGTATGCTGGATGAAACCGTATATGTTATCCTAACTATTTGGGATGGCTCTCGGGAAAGTAGCGATGTGGTAGCAGTCTGGATCACCGATGATTGGGTGCCGAATCTTGTTACTCCATTGCCAGATGTATACCTTGATGAGGCCGAGGTTCATTTAAATTATTTTGATCTGGATGATTATTTCATGGACCCAGATAATGACTCGCTATACTATTCATATGGGTATACACATGTGAATGTGGTAATCAATACGGACCATAGCGTTGACTTTTATGCACCTGATGATTGGAATGGCGAAGAAATGACTACCTTCCGTGCCACTGACCCGTCAGGTGCATTAGTTGAGGATATAATTACCGTAGTGGTAAGACCTATTAACGATCCTCCGATAATAAAGCACGTGCCAAATCTAATAGTGCGCTATGACCAGGATTATATATTCGATGTCTCACCTTATATTAGTGATGAGGACACTCCATTGGAAGAACTAGTTTTATCCACATCGGATCCCGAGCATATCAAAATTCATAGGTCTGATCATTTAAAGATAATTTTAAATTATCCGTATCGTCCAGATATTCCATATACTAAAACTGTTACATTGTATGTGACCGATGGTATGAATACCAGTTTTCAGATCATAACCGTGTTTGTAAAAGATAACTATCCACCTATTTTAACAAATCCATTTAAAGAAGTAACACTGTATGAGGATGTTCCAAGATATGAAGTTTTAAATTTCTACGAATACTTTTATGATAACGACAGCGCAATTTTATATTTCCAAGTGGTCAATAACGATAAAATTACTGCAGAAATAAATGTGAATGGCAGTCTCGACCTTGGTAGTGCTCCGAACTGGTCAGGTGCTGAAGTTATTACTTTACGTGCGATAGACCCTGACTTGGCATTTGCTGAAAGTGCTATGGAAGTTAAAGTTCTGCCCGTGAATGATCCGCCGGTACTAATGGAGATTCCAGTGCAACGGTTTAATGTAACTGAGAAATATATTTTGAAAATATTCCCATACTTGTCAGATATTGAT
>CBFDAW010000701.1:0-2131 GCA_965602865.1 uncultured Thermoplasmata archaeon | reverse complement strand
ATTTAATCCCCAATTCTTAGGCAATTTTACTTTTTCATTGCAGTTAGGACAAATTACATAATCCGGCCATGGAATAAATTCTTCTTTCATATTATACCTTATCCACAAATATCCTTTTTATTATGTCGCCCTCGCAAGTCATTTGCATTAATTAAGCTATATATATGCATAAATAAGCTACTATACTTCGCACATATGTACAAGGCATGTTAGGGGTGTGCGGGGTTTGAATATTTCTTGTGTCCACTTTGCCTCGATTCATAATCTCCTTGGTTCTCTATATACTTTTCGACCACCGAGAACCCGTGCCCCACGCTGCCGTGGAATGTCCCGGGCGACCACAGGTGTTTCGGGCACCACTTATTCAGCTCGGGGAATTTATCACGAAGGTGTTTACTGGACACACCCTTGATGCGCTTGGTGATGAAGCTCATCGAACGCTTTAGTGCGGAATTTGGGATTGATTACTATATTATTGCTGAGCAATGATACCGTATGTTGGTCATGTTTCAAGTAGTATTTTCCTTTATTTTTTGGTTGAAATTTCATATAAGTTGGCATCTTACTAAACCTTCAAAGCCTGCAACATAGGCTAGAAAGACTTGACATTTCCTTAATAAACTGTCAATTACAATTGGACAAGTTTAAATACTTGCAATTATTGTCTATACATATGGAAGAAATCTTGATGCGATATAATCCATGGTGGACAAAAGATTTTGAACCCGATGGGATTCTCAGGGAAAATTATATGAATAAATTATCAAATCTACTTAAAACAAAAGATGTTGTTTTTATCGTTGGGCTTCGAAGAGTTGGAAAAACTACATTGTTACATCACTTTATTAAACAACTTTTAAATGAAGTAGAACCAAAAAAAATCGTATATTTTTCCATGGATCATCCCATACTAACAAAAATGTCTATTCTTGATTTATTGGATGAATTTAGGAAAATTCAAGGTTTGAGTTTTCAAGAGAAAATTTATGTATTCATAGATGAAGTCCATTTACATGAAAATTTCGAACAGGAGTTAAAAAACATATATGATATGGGAAATGTTAAGGTATATGCTTCTGGTTCCGCGTCAATATTTCTAATTGAGAAAGGGGCATTCTTAACAGGTCGCCAGAGGTTCATTAAGCTAATGCCTTTTTCTTTTAAAGAATTTCTACAGCTGAGAAAGATCGAGATTGATCAAGGTGATTATCATTTATATCTCAAATATTGCGATGAATATATCAAACTTGGTGGACTTCCGGAATACATTAAGACTGAAGATCAGGAATACATTACAACATTGATTGATTCGATGATCTACAAAGATGTAGCAATAAGACATTCGATAACAAATATTGGTATGCTGAGAGATATTATTATACTTCTTTCACAAAATGTTGGTGGAAGGATCAGTACAAGAAAGATCGCCAGAGTTTTGGGAATTTCACATGAAACCGTTAGGGAATATCTCACATCATTTGTAGAAGCACATCTTATCCACCTTGTTGAAAAAGAAGGAAAGGTTTCCGAAAGAAAGGTTGCTCCACGCAAGATCTATTTTGCCGATAACGGTATAGTCAATGTTTTAACACCAGCTGTGAATACTGGTTCATTGGTGGAAAATATTGTATTTCAGATACTAAATTCAAAGACTGAGGTTAGATACGATATAATTAATTCCAGAGAGATCGACTTTATCACTAAATATTGTGTTTATGAGGTGAAGTATAAAGCAAATATTGATGATGACGAGATAAAACATCTAAAAAAAATTGGGAATAATAAGAAAAAGATCGTTATTACTTATAATTTACATGAAATCAGGGATGGAATAGAATTCATCCCGTTATATAAATTTATTTTGGACCAGTAATTAAAACAATATTTAGGTAAAACTTGGCATTTCATACAAAGTTTTAGCCATTCTCCACACTGATAAAACCATGAAATCGAAAAATGTTAAGAACGGAAAAAAATCGCAAAGCAATGTCAACCCGCATGCCCGCACCACCAGTCACCGTTCGCTACGCTCATTATAGACTGGTGGCATGCTCGGCTAACTTCCGTTAGCCTCGGCGGGCATGCCATCAGACTTTGATAACGATTTGGTTAAAATAAAATCTTATGGGTT
>CBFDAW010000700.1:0-2137 GCA_965602865.1 uncultured Thermoplasmata archaeon | reverse complement strand
TAAGTTTGCATATTGTAAAAAGCACGGGCTAATAAACCAATCAACACTTTCAATAATAAATAGAATATGTCCGCCTGGTTGTAACTTTGATTCCAAAGTAATGATTGCCGTTGGTATTTTACGATGGTTCTTTAACTTGCAGCGTAAGGAGATTCAATTACTTCTCGCCGCAAGAGGTACTAGTATCTCGACTGGTGAGATATCATATCTTTCTGAAGAGTTCTTACTTAGGTTCTATATACTTCATAGAAAACATATACCAGAACTTAATAAATTATTTGATAAGAATGGAGGTATGGTGCTTCATCTCGATGGTACAGGTGAAGCTGGTGATGAGATCGTATTCTCTGTTAAGGAAGGCGCCACTGGGATTACAATTGACGCCCAAATAATGCCCGCGGAAAGTCAGGAATATATTAAGCAATTCCTACAAAAACTGAAACATTCGTTTGGTCTACCAATCGTTATAGTTAGAGATATGAGCAAACAGATTCAATATGCGGTAACTGAGATATTTCCTACTGTTCTGCAATTGATATGCCATTACCATTTCGTGAAAAACCTAGGTAAAATTATTTTTAAAGAGCGATATGAGAACCTTCGGAACTCAATGGTTGATACTAAAGTGCTTGGTCAATTAGTAGCATTAAAAGAGAGACAACTCCACGACACAACCTTAAATAAATTAGTAAAAGGAGAGCGTACATGGACAGCTCTTGCTATAGAATATTTGTTGTGGCCCAGGGCGATGGCTTCTGGTTATCCATTTGTATTACCATATTTTGAGATTATGAATCGAGCATTGAAAATTAGGAAATTAATTGAAAAAATTGTAAGATGGAATGCTCTACACAATTTAGCTGTTGAAGCAATCATAGACTTATCCCAAAGAATAGACTATCTAACAACGGCATCGGATATACAATTACAGTATTATCGAATCAAACGCATTTATGGTTGGTTTGAAGATGTGAGGAAAATTCTAGGAATCAGCAGAAACTTAAGCGGTAATGGACAAAATAATGAACCCATGGATATTGAAAAAGTCAAAAAAGATATGAAAAAGACTTTAGATAGAATCGAGAATGAAGGGAGGGAGATAGGTGGAGAACTAATTTCTCCATCAAGTGTAATTGCTAAACAATTTCAAAAACATTGGGATGAACTTTTCGAAGAAGTGATTGATAAGAATGGCAATACTATAAAAGTTGTGCGACATAATGGAATAGAAGAACGCAATCATCGATGGAGTAGAATGCATACCAGGAGACGCACGGGTCGGAGTAGAACTACAAACGAAATGGCAAAATATGGTGCTCTCTTATCTGTCCTTTCAAACGTTAAAAACAAATTATATGTAGAGAATGTACTTAATGATGTGAAAGATTTCGTTTATGAATTGCAAAATATCACATTAGAAGAAATTAAAGAAGCAAGAAGTATGATCAAACCTTATTCATGTAAACAAATTGTACGCTCAGATAAAACACGAATTGAGCTACTACAAGAGTTTGTTGAGATTCTGGAGTGTTCAGAAGAGAAAAATGATGCTCTATTACAAGACTGGTTTTCAAAATTCAAAAACCAAACGCCATTTTGACCCCATCGCTCCATCCACTATCCAATATGGAAAACTAAAAATAGTCATAATTCTTTTACTCAATACGATGTGGAGGAAATTTTATTTATTTCAAAGGCTGGTTTTAATTTTAATTATTATCATCCTATTTTCTATGCTGAGCTTGAATGCATCGGCCAAAACTGTCATTAAAGCTGGTGATGATGAGACAGTATATGTTGATGAAGAAGTTGAATTCCAAGGTGAAGGTGTCGGAGAATATTTTTGGGATTTCGACGGCTCGGTAGATATTAACAAAGATGGTGATTATACCAATGATGCTGAGAAAACGGGAAAATCTGTGACATATAAATTTAAAGAACCTGGAGAATATATTGTAACCCTGGCCGTGGTGAAGGGTAATAATACCAGTACAACGGAATCAAAGATTACCGTTGAGGAAGCACCGCCACATGATGCCTGGCTTGTGGGCTTGATCTTTGTGATCATTGGTATTGTTATGTTACTGGCCGAGGCTAGTTCACCCGGGTTCTTCATAGGTATCCCAGCTAGTATACT
>CBFDAW010000699.1:0-2139 GCA_965602865.1 uncultured Thermoplasmata archaeon | reverse complement strand
CATCGAAGATGTTCAATGTTAATTTATTCCTGGGTGTTTCCTTATCAAATACATATGGTTCATAGTTGAAGGTATATGGGTCATCGTAGTGCACGATGAGGTCCGGGAGATTAGAAATGATTGGCGGGTCATTCACTGGTGTGATGTTGATCCATAATGGCTGTGAAACAGTAATCTCCTCTGTGCTCCAGAGCCAGAGTGTCACCGAATCGTTACCAAATGCATCAGGTTTAAGCGTGAAGACCAAGCGATCCTCGGTACCGTTCTCGCCAGTGACTGTGTATAGCGAGGCATCTTCACCGGTTATGTACCAATAAAATTCCACACCTCCTGAAAGTGCGATGGGTTCATACATGTTTAGGTTAAGCGACCACGGTGGCGAGTCCTCGGGCGTCACCTGATCAGGGACGATGCCTTGTATCTCGGGTATATCGGAGCTTTTCACAACCGTGATGTTCACATACGCATGGTCGATTAGGTAATCGTTGTCGCGTACTGTTAGGATTACACCGTAAATCCCAGGTTTAGAATATTGATAGACATGTTGGCTGCCGCCTTTAAATGTCCCATCTCCAAAATCGAATGAATGAGCAATAATGCTCCCGTCCGAATCGAAAGACTGCGAGGCATCGAAGCTAATTGATTGATCAACGGTAGCCATAGTTTTGCTTGCGCTCAGAATTGCAGTAGGTGGTGTACCTGCTAACGGCTTGAAATACAGATCCACTCTGGTATGTCCGGAGGGAACATTGGACAGTGCAGTGCCGGAAGTTTCTAGATTATAAGTGTAATCCGTACCTTCTTCCAAACTCTCACCGTTTACTATCACTTTATAAGCAAATGGTGTATCGATAAAGGAGAGCTCTTCTATTTCAAAATCCGCATCAATATTCACATTCAGATGGTTCTTTTCGATGAAGTACCATTTGTAATAGTTCGAATTATCACTTGGGTCTATTCCAAAAACATCTTTGCACTCATCCTTATACATCGAACGGCAGTAAATATGTAAGACTTTTATATTGTAAGTCTCAACCACTAAAGAATTACTGGAAGATGTGTATACTAGATCAATTTTACCGATCTCGCTGGTATTTATACGTTCTACATAATAATGCGTCTGGCGACCATCTTGTGTATATCTTAGATGATACTCATAACTATCTTGCATTTTCGATTCAATGGTTCGATCTGCTGTAAATGCGATGGTGGAGAGAATTAGAAATGTGGTATACAGTGCTATGGCTACAGTTATCCAGGTAGGGCGGTGAGATGTTACCGCGCTTTTTCTATTTGGCTTTTGAGACCTAAATTTAAATTTATTTCTAATACGCATTATTATTACCTTTTTTCTTATAAATTTTCTTTCTTCTTTTCCTATTATTCTGGCAATTAGTAATATTATAATATCGATTAAGATACAGAATAATACCAGCAATCATGGTAATTGGTATTAATAAGAAATCGAATTCAGGAATTATATGATCTAAGTTTTGCGCACCTTGCGTTGCCACTGTTGCATTGACACCATACGGGTCCGCTCTAGTGGTACTATTCTCCCAGTCCGCAGGAGTGTTCGTATCAGTAGAATCTTTATCACGCCCGATGGTCTCACCCACTTGAATCTCCGAGGTGTCTATATATTCTCCATCTGACCAATCACCAGAGGCGACCGCGGCATTATCGTCCTCGCCAGGGTCATCACCCCATGCAATGTAATCTACAATTGTACCGCCACTGTTCACCAGTGCCAGGTCGTCGATGTTCTCCAGCATAGTTATTCGGGTTGAACTACCATTCATAATAGGTCCATAGACATCCGTGGTACTATTTGTCCCGCTCTGACCTAAGTGACAAATCAGATATCCACCAGCAGGTATAGTACCAGCGCCACTCAGATTAAAAGTATTTCCATCGTTATCCGTGAGGTTCCAGCCGGTGAGAGATACCGCAGAATCATCAGCATTATACAGCTCCACCCACTCATAGCACATGAGTACTTCGGAGCCTACGGTATAGAATGAGTTTGATGAGTTCTGGTTGTTGAACTCTGTGGCGATCCATGCGGCTGAACGGGCAACATTGGAAATACGGACTTCATCAATTGTCCCTTTAAACCCCCAACCAAAAGAAACGTTA
>CBFDAW010000698.1:0-2146 GCA_965602865.1 uncultured Thermoplasmata archaeon | reverse complement strand
GAATGCGTTTTACACTATATAAAAGTTAACTTTATTTTGCGGTAGTCCCTTAGCATTACTTGGAATTCTAATAATGATGATGTTTTGAATTACGAATTATTTGTGAAAACAGTAGGCGAGTGGATATTTCTCGCAAACATTTCTCACCCAATTTGCATTTTTAACCATACAGGTCTTATCGATGGAATTGAATATTTTTATAAATTACGTGCTTGGGATCCTTCGTATAGAGCATCAGGTTTTTGTGCCCAGGTTAGCGGTATTCCTGAAGATATCTTACCGCCGGGTCCACCTAGCGATTTGAAAATAATTGGACTAACCTATAATTCAATCACATTGACTTGGAAAACACCATCAGACCTTGATGTCATAGGTTACAATATTTATATGAATAATATATCTGAACCAAATAACTGGAGTCACCCGATCAATGATGAAAACCCGGTTTTAAATACCTCATATACCGCCTCGAACCTAGAGGAGGGGACAATTTATTATTATGTGGTCACCGCATTAGACGAGGTTGACAATGAATCACCATATTCTAACATGATCCACGGTAAAACAATGTTATACACCGAATACCCGCATGACCCAGAGATAAATATCCCGCAACCCGATTTTTCTATTCCCGAGGATACATTTGACAGCACAACGATCAACCTATTCAGGTGGTTTAAAGATATTAATAACGATTCCCTAGAGTTCTTTTGCGAAGGGCAGATTCACTTGGATATAACTATCTTTCCTGAAAATGGCTCAATGATTATCGTCCCTGAAAAAGATTGGAACGGGCAAGAGTACCTAGTGTTTTATGCGTCAGATGGGTTAGCTAATGTGTCCGATGACGTTATTATCACCATCACACCAGTAAACGACGCACCCGGTCCGGTTAGGATAATTGATCCAAAGGATGGCGTTAAATTTGAACAAAGCGAAGCCGTGTTGTTCGTTGCTGAGTGCCAGGACCCAGATGTAATATACGGCGACGAGCTCATCTTCACCTGGTACTCCAATCGAATGGGTAACCTTGGTAGTAGTAGTTCCTTAAAATTGACAAATTTATCCGTGGGCAAGCATTTGATTACTCTGGCAGTGACTGATCTTGCCAACGAAAACGCAAAGACAACTATTAATATCACTATATCCACCAAACCGGGGTCGGGTGCTCAGAAGATGGGCGATTTGGATCTTGGCTTAATTGTTGGTATTGGAATTATTATTTTGATATTGATTATCTTGATCTTCTTATTCATAAAAAAGAAACGCAATAAACCCGTACCAGCACCAATACCTGATTCCGAATCCGAAGATCTTAAACGGTCCGAGTATCCGTCAATAGATGAAGAAGAATAGTTATGCCATAATCATATGCACATTTGGGGATTTTCGACCTCTTTCGAACTATCTTTCCGTTTTCATATGTCCCCGGATACTTGCTTTTTTGCTTTGTGTTCTTTGTTTTCGGATCGTAATATGGCGTGATTTCATATGAGTACTCACGTCCGTTTCTTTTAATAATGCAGGTAAATTTCCTCATGTGCTCACATAGACACAAGAGGATATTTAAAGTTTAATACTTGCTGGACAATAATCACTTGAAAATACTGTGTTCATTTAAAATCCCCCAAACCGCTGTGCCAATCGTTAATGGACATGGAAGAGGATATTTCTTAAAAATATATATAATTTCATCCATCTATCACCCTTGATGTAACGATTTCCAGATATCACATTAGCTCACCCCTTTATAAAACAAAACCACTAAGAGGGTTCCGTTGCAACCTCACGGAAAACATTAAGTGGTTAAAAGATATATTGGGGAGAGAGATTAAGAATGATAAAAATTGGGATATTAATTGGGGGACTCTGGACAATTATCTGTGGTTTTATAATTATTTTTGCCAATTTGGTTGGGGTGGTTGGTGCAATTATTGGAATTATTATATTGGGATATTCAATATTGAAGAAATTGGAGGTGGCAGATAAAATGCCACACATTCAATTTAAGATATCATTAGATAATTTCCAAATTGGAGAAATTATTAAAACCTATTCACCAATAATGATAAAAAATACTGGGAAAAATGATGCAAATGGTATTAAAGTACATATAGAATGGGGTAAAGAAAACGGCATCCTCTCT
>CBFDAW010000697.1:0-2150 GCA_965602865.1 uncultured Thermoplasmata archaeon | reverse complement strand
ATGGAATTTATCTTTCTGACTCTTCAAATAATAATTTTAAAGTAAATAATATAAATACCCTAGGGCAGTTCGGACACGGAATTATAGTTAAGCATTCGAACAATACTTTTGTTTCACATTGTAATATTACTACTAAAGGTTCAAAAGCAGATGGATTTTATATAGAGGGTTTGGTTGCTACTATCAAAAATAGTATTATTTTAACTGGCACTAGCGGTTATGATATTATTGCTAAAAATAATGGAGATATAACTGCAATAAACTGTAGTTTCAATAAAATCCAATTAACAAATGATGATGGAGGTAAATTAAGGGTAAAAAATTATCTTGATATTCAATTATATAATGGTGATGGCGTTACTCCGATACTAGGGGCAGATGTGGAGGTCAATGATAATGATAACCCAATTTATACGAGTAAAGGCTATGGTGGTATAAAACCCATATCAAATACTGATGGAAAAATAAAAGATATTTTAGTAACGGATAGATGTTATTTTTATAGTAATATTGCAACTGAAAATAGTACAAAGATTAAAGTGAAAAAGACAGTGGCAGATGTAACTTGGGAGGAAATTCGAACTAATGTTAATATGCAAACTTCGCATACGGAGATATTCATTGCTTCCGATTTTGTTATTCCCCCCATCCCATTAGGTTTAAAGGTAACTCGAATATCTAATACAAATTCACTCAATATCTCCTGGGATCAAAACCAAAATACATTTAATTATACAGTTTATACTCTTAAGTCCAATCAATGGGAAATTTTAAATAATGTAACATATCCGCAAGACTGGATCTTAGATGATAATCTACAAGATGAAACTTGGTATTACTATAAAATAAAAGCATGGAACAAGGTTGGCTGGTCTTCAGAATTTTCACCAGTTGTTGGTTACAATCTAACTGATATAACTCCACCTGCAATTCCTACTAGTTTAAGTTTAGAACCAGTAATCGGTGGGGATGCACTTAATATATCTTGGAATTTAAATACTGATGATACTATTGAGTACGATGTTTGGTGGAAAGATCCATTAACTGTTACTTGGACACAGCTGAGTAAAGTTACCCACCCGAATAATTGGTTTATTTTGTCGGATGAGAGTTTAGTAAATGGTACCAAATATTATTTTAAGGTTAGAGCGTGGGATAAAGTAATATTATCATCAGATTTTTCTGAACCTGTATGTGGAGTACATAGAGATTATATAGCACCTGAAGCACCTTCTAATCTCAATGCAAAAAGCATCTCAGAAAACACGATTACACTTAATTGGGAAGATAGTAGTGTTTTAGATGTGGTAGGTTATAGAATCTTTATAAATCAATCAGATAGAGGATCGGGTGGGCCTTATGAAATTAAAGATGATGTAGACAATTTTAGTTATAAAATTAATAATTTATCAGAAAATACAACTTATTATTTCGTTATTACTGCTATTGATGAGGCGAATAATACATCACCATTTTCTGATGAATCTTGGAATACAACTTTAGCCGTCCCTGTGAGACCCAGAGTTATTTCAATCATGCCAGCCCCTAATAGCATAAATGTGGCGGTGAACAGTACAGTTGAAATCACCTTTAGTATACCTATGAAAAAGACATCCTTAGTGAATGTTTTTACTATATCACCCTCCACAAATTATAACCTCTATTGGGCCAAAAATAACACTATGTTGATTATAAGCTTTCCAGATAACTTAGAGTACGATACAATATATACAATTACTATTGGTGCCGCTAAGGCTATTACAGATGGCAATCTCAAGGATACACCCTTTATTATTATTTTTAAAACCGCAGTAAAACCGACCATTAATATAAATTCCCCATTAGCCAATACTGAGGTGAGACCTGGTGAGACAATCATTATTTCAGGTAATTCTACCGGTTTAAATGAAGGCACCCAAGTAACTGTGGCCTTGGCCGGAATAACTGAAATTGGTTCAATTGGCACCGATGGGACCTGGTCAGTTTCCATCAAAGCACCTGATGTTGAAGGAACATATACAATAACGACAATAGCTGATAACCAAAGCTACTCAATATCTATAATAGTAAAAGATGAGAGTGAAATTGATGAAGACAATACCGATTCTGAGAATGAGAAGCACTTGTTTTACATTTACATATTTATATTA
>CBFDAW010000696.1:0-2154 GCA_965602865.1 uncultured Thermoplasmata archaeon | reverse complement strand
ATGAGCTATGCTCTGAGCCGTCCTCAAATGCTCTGATCTCACCTACTACATTTACTTCCACCGTCTGATTACTATAATAATTTGTCATGACTAGTTTATAATTATCATGTTTTGTTAGAGTAACCACATTCTTCGTGTATGAAACCTGCTGCGAAGTACCGTCCATGAAATATAAGAACTGCGCACCACCACTCAGCAGCAAGTAGTTATCCTCATTAATGAACCAGATGTCAATCGGAAGTTCGTCCTTCACTTGGACGGTATAGATAATTTCTAGTTCTTTGCCCTCTTGAAAATTAAAATCCATAGCTTGGTGGTCATTGCGCAAAATAGTTATTTTTTCAGAAAACTCCTTTACATCGAATTCCTTATGCTCCGCCGCCACATCCGGGAACAATTGACTGGCTAATATAACAAATATAAGGATCAACCAACGCTTTCGAGTAAAACGACCGCATTTCCTAAATATATATAATCCCATTCTTCTCCCCCCCTAAATTCCAATTGTTATTTAGTTCATAAAGAGATTTTATGAATTTATGTTGTATAATGAATACTGTTTTTATATATATAAATTTTCTTCTAAATTTCCATTGAAACTTTAATTCGGGAGCGGGTGCTAATTTATTTTTACTGATATAGGCTCGGGCTCTGATATATATTTGTTCGATCAGGATCGGGGGTGATATCTTATGTAAGTATTTATACAAACCAGGAGGTAGATTTTTCATACATGATTTAAATAAATCTATCTATCATCTGCACCAACTTGGAGATGTTCCTCAACGCTCGCCATAAATGCTCTTGACCAATGCAGCTTGAGGTGATTTGGAGCCTGGGGTTAGAATTCTCTCTTTAAACCAATAATTAATAAACGGAATTCTAAGCTTGAGAATTTGCTAATGCAAATTCTTTCGAGCTAAGAATTCTTATAATTCATTCTTACATTTTATCAGAATTATTACCCCTCGAGAGAAAATAAGAAGTCATTATAAATTAAACTTATTTTTGTGTGGCGCTCCTGTAAACGGGCTTCGAGGGGTCTGCCTTCATCTCTTGTGCCGTATCGTGGCACACAGATTCTTCTCCTCTTAACTAAATTATTTATTATCTTCCCAGTGTGCTAGCGCCCATAAAAAACGGTAGAGGATAAAATATCCACCGAAAAACTATGGGCAATTGACATGAACATAGGCACTTTATTAAAACTCGGCGGGTAGGAATAACTACATACATCCTGACCTATCTGGTCAGTATATGGAAGAAAATAACTACCTCACCAGGCGTGAACAGCTTGTATTCGATATCATCAAGGAAACCGATATCATCGCCATTCAAGAGATAGATGACATGTTCCCAGAACTTAGCCGGAATATGAGATACAAGATCTTATCATCATTGAATCTATCAATGGAAAAACAATAAAAAAATTTTATTCGATCCAGTCATAAGCACTACTTCTTGGCAATATTTTTGCTACCTTAACCTTTTTCTCTTCCACTGCAAATAGTGCACGATAATTACCAATTCTTAATCGGTAATAATCTCTTTTAGGTCCTTTTAATTTTTTAATATTAGCTTTTGGTCGCGCTTTATATGGGTCATTTTTTAGCTCGGCTAGATTAGATTTTACTCTTTTACGCATTTCAGAAGATAATCGTTTATACTGGCGAAGTGCAGTTTCGGAAAGAAGGACCTCATATTTCGTCAAGCGAAACGAACTCCTCATTTTTAAGTATGCGATCTATGTCTTCGAAGAATTCCACTCTTTTTGCAATCTCCATCAATTTTTTAATCACTTGCTCGTATGTTTCTCCTTTTTTACCGAACTCTCTAAGCTCTTCTCGCGTTTCTTTTTGTATTTGAATTGTAGTAAGGGTGCTCAATCGATTCACCTCTATATCTTCTTATATGAATCTATATTTTATTATATGCTATATATACTTATCTTTTTTTCATGATAAAAAGCCAATCTGATTGATAATTTATTAATTCAACTAAATAAAATATCTGAGTGAGCCAGCCCCAGTGCTATCTCACTCCCGCTTGGATTTTTGGGTTTGTGCGCCACGAAGCGGCACGAGAGATGAGGGTTTGGCCCCTCGGAGCCGGCTTACAGGAGCAGGCTTCAAATCACCTTAAGCTGCATTGGTT
>CBFDAW010000695.1:0-2156 GCA_965602865.1 uncultured Thermoplasmata archaeon | reverse complement strand
AATTGAAATTCAATGATTTGGATTCGACTTTAACAATCGCTTGGTTCTTGGAATCAAAAATTGTAGAGATAGTCGAAGCAAATTACACAGATTCCGAGGGTGAGTTGATAGAATATGAGAAAGACTCACCGCTGGCAAATAAAAAAGTATTAGTAAAGGATGTCAACGGTATAAATATCTTCGAAGGATATACCGGTACTAACGGACGCACTGAGAAAATAATTTGTGAAGAGGTGGTATTGAACTCTTCGGATCGGAAATTTAAAACACCACACAATATTTTGGTCGACACTGAAAAAAACGATATTAATTTGATCATGCCAGATAATAAATTTCTAAAACTGGTATACGGTAAAGACTCAGATGGTGATCTTATTCGCGATTCCGAGGAGAATAATGATAAAATATACTGGCTTGAAGCAGAAGAATTTGTCAATTCAAGTTCACAAATTTTCGAGTTTTGGGATGCGAGCGGCGGTTACGGGGCAATGCGTGAACCCGATTCAAATTATATCATTAATAAAAAAATCCCGATCCCCGATGGTTCCGAAAACGAGTATAAAATCTTTATTCGTGCTAAAAAACTTAACTTTTCTTTGGACCCTGAATTGGATTCCAGTATAAAAATGAACTTTGATATTCTCGAAGGAAACTCAACTGAAGTAGGAGATTATCTTTGGTACCTAATTGAAAATGAACTTCATCTATTGACAGGAGATTTCAAATTTTATCAGGTATCGACATTTAGTACTATTAGAAATCATACAGACTATATTGAACTTCGGATCACAGATAATTCTGATATCCCCAGCGTAATAATAGACCAGATCATTATTGCCTCCGATTTTGGTTTAGAGTATGGTTATTCAGGTGTGAAACCCGGTCAGGTAACTAATCCGCTTCAGAAAGATACCGATGGTGATATGATCCCCGACGGTTATGAGACCCGGCACGGTACATATTGGTTCGAGAGCGAAGATTATGTTTGGGATGATAGAATAATATTCATAAACGATATGGACGCAAGTAACTCGATAGCAATTAAAAATAAAACAGGAATAAACCTTATTAACATAACTTTAAATCTCACATACATTGGTGATTCCGCTCACGATAATAACCGAATGACGGTCGGATTACCACAGGAAGTAGGTATAGGAGATTTATATGTGGCATCTGCAGCTCCTGAGGAAATCGCGCAAGGTGAAGTTTTTAGATATACTATATTTGTCAAAAACTATATGGAAAATGAGACTGATATAACCGTAATAGACAAATTACCGAGCAGTATGTTTTATTTAAACAGCACCGATGATGGTTCGTATGATGAAAGCAATCATACCATATCATGGTTATTAGCCGATTTTGCCCCGAACCAAACAGAGATATTGACTATCAGGGTCTTAACCGATTGGAATGCACCCGATGAACTAATGTGTGAAAATAATATAAGTATTAATTATACTCAATCTTTAGAGTATATTAATATTTCAAGAAACACCACAATAAATAGTGGATGGTCCGGCGAGATGTTATGTGAAAAGTTAAGCCCTGAATCCGTCAACCCAGGTGATGATTTCCCATATATTATCGTCATAGAAAATAAATTACACATGAATGCCGAGAACGTAATTATGTACGATGAATTACCGAATGAAATTAATTACACGAGTGATAATGCCGGTGGAGATTATGATCCGTACTCTCATAAAGTTAGCTGGTTTGAAGAAAGCATGACACCTGATTATTATAAAGTGATTTTATTGGATGTTCATGTCAATGAATCGTGTGGTGAAGGAACGATTAATAATACATTTAATATGACATATGTTATTGCTAATCCTTCCGAGTACCCGGATTACCAATATTACATACGAGCCCGAAACCCGGGCTATAGTCCGGACAGATATACAATTTACGACGACTTCACGGATTATGCTGTGGGTTCCGAATTTAGTGATAACAACAAATGGAGATTATGTACATATTTAGATGGAGTTGAGAATCGTTCTAAGTATGATAAGAGTAGTGGTCATAATACTTTAACAAAGATCCGGTCGATTTATTTTAATAATATTCTAATCCCAGATGTTTATACAACTGAGAATAAAGATTTAAATATCAAAGTAAAAGAAGTGTGGGGAAATAAAGAAGAC
>CBFDAW010000694.1:0-2157 GCA_965602865.1 uncultured Thermoplasmata archaeon | reverse complement strand
ACTAAGAAAAGAAAAGTTGAGATTATGACTATTTTGGTAAATTTTGGTATTCTTGATCAGCCTCAATTACGCATTTTTTTATAACGTCTATTGGAATTTCAACCTAACCCGTCGATTCGTTCTGTCAACCCGCATACCCGCACCACCAGTCATTAGACTGGTGGAATTCGTTCTTTAAATAGGTCATTAGTGGATACACTCCAACGATGGAATCAGTCACAGAACCAAAATTGAAGCATATCCTGGAAGAAAATGCTAATTACTATTTAAAAAACTTTAGTAATCAAAGTTATTTTTGTATAGAATGTGGGGCTGTCCACAAAATACGATTTAGCTGTTTTTAGCTAAATCGGGTGCATTTTTAGGTTTTTGTTATGTTATTTAGCTGGGGACTATTCCTAAGAAAAATTTTGAGAAATATATCTTAAACTCATTTAAAAGTGTTAAAATCAAATTATCCCCGGGAGTTTTAGGTTTAATCCTAAAATTTACGAAATGTCATCCTTATTATACACAATGTCTTTGCAAAATAATTTATCTTAATATAGAATACAATTTAAAGAGAGAATTCCAGGCATTCAATTTGGAATTGATTAAGTGCTGTATTGTTGTAATTTAAGGATTAGTTGGATTGGCACAAATATAATATAGTATATTAATTATCTAAATATGAGTTGAATCGTGGTCATTTTGCCGATACACTATAGACCACGATATTAACCGCAGAGGAGCGGATATGGTGACGGTTAGAAAATTATTTTTAATAATATTGATACTCTTGATCTTAGTGGCAAGCTTACCGAACTTAGGCGCCGAAACCACCGAAGAAGATGATGTGGAAATTGATCCTGAAGATGATGTAAGCGAATCTCTGGTATTTACTCGGAAGGATGATGATATTAAGGTGAAAGTAACCAGTGATATTCCAGTAAATGTGTACATAATTAGAAGTGAAGATTATGTCGGAAGTTCATTTGACAAAGATTATTCGAAAGCCAAATATTCAAAAGAAGGGATATTGTATTGATCATTTATTTCTTGACCCGCAGGAAAGATTATCCACAACAACCTTATCCACCATATTATGGTTATCCACAACCGCCGCCACCACCGGGGTACCCGGGGTATCCACTGCCACCACAACCACCACAGCAAACACAGCCACCGCAACCGGCAAAACAAAGAACAAAAACGAGAGGTAGAACCAAAAAGAAAGAATAAAGAATATCAATACCCTGCCAGTATATTCCCCATTAACCGTCCTTCGGCTTTCCGCAGATGCTCCACCACCGTGGCTTTGCTCACAACAACCATTTTCGCAAGCCCACCCGCATCGATCTTCCGGGGATAATCATAGTATCCATATCTCTTGGCGGCAATAATGATCTCTTTTTGCTTGTCTGTGAGCAGCGAAAGTACATTACGCTCCTGATACACGGCTTTGTGATAGGAAATGTTCTTTACAGTTCCAAATAGTTTCATTCCTTTGAGGATCTTTTTGAACTCATCTCCTTCCCCGATACACGCCATGGTCATCTTACCATTACGCCAATGCGTCGGGGTGGTCCAAATCACATCGGTTTTGACCTTATTGAGCAAGCTTTTGAACAACTTGCCGGGTGCATGTGCGGTGGCTATTACGATGTACTTATCCTCATTGTGTCCCAGGACCGTCAGCTTGAAGTTCGTGGGCCATTTGACATCCTCCAATTTTGAGCCTGGTCTCAGGGTAAGTTCGAGAAGCATGACTTTTACGCCCTTTTCAAAGTCCATCCTTAGTAGCTCCAGCAGTTCGAACTCTTTAATATGTTCCAGCATGTTGCCCTGCAGTTTCCGAAGTATCTTTCCAGGTTCGAATTCCCAGATCATCTTGCGCATGATGCTGATATATATTTACTAATATTTAAACTACCATACATGTACGGCTCAAGTATTATCAATTTTTAAGTTTATATACTAAAATGATGTGGTGATAAAATGGCATTGATAGAAATATCAAATCTTCATAAGAGTTATATGATGGGTAAGCTGGAGACTAAGGTACTCATCGGTTTAGTACTCAATGCTAACCCCGGTGAGATGTTGATGGTCATGGGTCCCTCGGGGTCGGGTAAGACCACGCTTTTGAATATAATCGGTGGGATAGATTCACCTCAG
>CBFDAW010000693.1:0-2165 GCA_965602865.1 uncultured Thermoplasmata archaeon | reverse complement strand
AATAAGTTTGATTTCTAATTAGCAATATTTATGCTTGGTACTCATTCAGCTAAAGCTAAACATATCTCAATGCTTAAATACAGTGAAACAAATTATATAAAATAATAATTGGAGGCAACTGAGTGTTTGAAAAGCATATTACCATGGTCATTATACTAATAATTTTACCAGGACTGATTGCAGTTGACCCCACTTTAGGATATACACCGTTAAAAGATGTTCAATTTCCTGAAATTATGGACAATGAAGTAATCCCAGCAGATGCAAATAAATTATTAGCAAATGCCCCTACTGCATTCACCGAGAACCGCGGACAGCTCGATAATGATGCTGTACGATTCTATGCCTATGGCGGCAAGCTCTGGTTCACCGATGACGGCGTGTGGTTTGAGCTCAGAGAAGAGATAGCGATCGATAGTCGAGAGTCAAGTGTCGAGAGTCAAGAGTCTGATGAGTTGTTTGACTTGCTGAGCAGGTTCAAACCGCCGATGCCAGTGAAATATAAGAGGGTGGTTTTGAAACAGGAGTTCGTGGGGGCGAATCAGATAAGACCAGTAGGCAAACAGAAACTTAGTTATTACAGCAATTTCTTTTATGGCTGTAACTCATCAAAATGGAAGACAGAGGTACCAAACTATGAAAACCTTTACAATGGTATCGATCTGAGGTATTACCAGAATGAAAATGACCTAAAATACGATTTCATTGTTCACCCACATGCGGATATTAATCAAATTAGAATTAGATATTTAGGTACCAACGGATTAGAAATCGATCAATTTGGAAATCTTATCATAAAAACATCGATGGATGATATAATAGACCATGACCTTTTCATATACCAAGATTACGATGTCTTTCGACATTACATTGATGGAAGCTTTAAAATAATAAATAATCTGGAATATGCCTTTGAAATATCTGATGATTATAACCCACAGGAAATTATAGTAATCGACCCAACTGTAGAATTGGAATATTCAACATTTTTAGGTGAGTTGTCAATAGGTTATGGTATTACGGTTGATAAAAACGGTAATGCTATCGTGACCGGATTAACACAATCGCCAATTTTCCCGACTACACCTGGTGCATTTGATACTTCATATGCTAATTCGAATGATGTTTTTGTAACCAAGTTTAACCACAATGGCTCAGCACTTATTTATTCTACTTATATCGGTGGGAATCATTATGATTTAGTTAATGATATTGCTTTAGATGCTAGTGGAAATGTATTTTTAACCGGGGGAACAAGATCAACGGATTATCCAACAACACCCGGTGCGTTCAACACATCAAACCAACGGTATGGCTACGATGTGTTTGTAACTAAATTGAATGCTAATGGAACAAAACTCGTTTATTCTACATATATTATTGGTACTTTCGGATCAATAGACAATAATGATGAGGGGAATGGCATTGCAGTAGATACATATGGAAATGCATTTGTTACTGGATATACCTACTCATCAAATTTTCCTAATACACCTGGTGCTTACGATACTTCGCATAACGGTGGGAGTGATGTTTTTGTTTTAAAACTAAATCGAACAGGTGCATCTCTTGATTATTCTACATATATTGGTGGATCTGGAGATGATACTGGTGGTAGGATTGTAATAGATAAGATAGGAAACGCATATATAACTGGAGTAACAGCATTTTCTTCAGGTTTCCCTACCACTTCTGGGGTTTTTGATCCTTCACCAAATGGTAAAGCCGATGGGTATGTTTTGAAGCTTAACCAAAACGGTTCAAGCCTTAAATTTTCTACATTCATTGGTGGGAACGAATACGATAGTGGTGGTGATATTGTAATAAATAAAAATGGTGAAATAATCATAACGGGAGCTACAAATTCGCTAAATCTCCCTACTACTGGAAATGCTATTAATCGTATATTTAATGGAGGTTTGGGCGATATTTTTGTTGCGATATTGAATAAAAATGGATCTTCACTTAATTATTCTACATATCTTGGTGGAAGTAACACTGATACTTCACCCAAGATAAAAATAAATTCGAAAGGGGAAATAAATATTATAGGTTTTACTAATTCATCTGATTTTCCTGTAACTAATGATGCGTTTGATAACTCCTATAATGATACGGATGTATTCTTAACGAAGCTTAGCTATAATGGTTCTGAATTACTGTAT
>CBFDAW010000692.1:0-2173 GCA_965602865.1 uncultured Thermoplasmata archaeon | reverse complement strand
AATCAAGGCAATTATTAAAGGTACCAATCTTGATGAAAATAATATATATATCTTTTACAACGACTCAAAAACAGATGTAGCCACACCAGTACAAATGATAGATACCGGTCAAGAGTTCAGTGCAAAAATAATTATCAATCATTTCGAGACACGAGTCTATTATTATCTCCGTGCTGCCGATAATACTGGTGGGCATATTACGGCACCTCAGGAATTGGATTTTGGTGATGCCGATACCTGGTATTCCTTTTATGTGGGTATGGATTTTGAACCACCGGTGATTCTCCATGACCCTATTGAAGATATAATAGCAGAAAGCTTTGGAGAGCCTTATGAGTTCTATGTCAATATAACGGATAATCTGGGTCTGGATCCAAATACATGTAATCTGTATTATAATACGAATAATAGTGTTTGGTATACCGAGGTTACCTTAAACATAAAGTCGTATCCAAATAGGTATTATTGTACCTTACCAGCGCAACCAGCAAATACCATAATTTATTATCATTTCAATGCAACCGATTTAGCCGGCTCGAGGAATTCTAATAGTGAACCAAAAGGTGTGGATTTTGAATTTAATGTTTCGCGCACCAAGCCAAAAGCTGCTTTTGAAATCAGTCAATTACAGGCATATACGTATGACTCGCTCGTTTTCTCCAGTACTTCGCAACCGGAGCAATTGATCGAAAAATATATTTGGGATTTTGGCGATGGGAGCGCGTTTGGTGAGCATCAGAATGAAACACACATGTACGTGGAACCAAATATCTATACAGTGAGATTGAAAGTAATCGACCGCAACGGGCTCTGGGATGAAGTTTCAATGATTCTTGAGATTATCAATAGCCCCCCTGTGGCGGAAATCAACACAGAAGCGATTTTTGTAAATACCATACCTCGAAGAGTCGATGCAGATAATGTAATCATCGGTGATGTTTTTGAGGATGATGTAATCGAGATTGATTGCTCAAAATCAGTCGATAAAGGCGGATTCATTAAAAAACGTATGTGGGACTTTGGAGATGGTAACGAATATTCTGAGCTAATTGATGATCTGGACGCTAACGGGCAATTTGACCCTATAATTGACAATGTAATACCTGTTTCGAAGATGCCAGTCCGAGACCAAGAAGAACGATTAAATTCTTCACTTGACGGTAAGATTTCATATAAATATTACTATGCTGGCAATTATACCATAAGATTCACGGTAACCGATAATGATGACACAGTGTCAGCGGTGCAGACTCTATCGGTAATGGTTAAGAACCAAGAGCCCAAACCCGAACCAAAATACAAGGTAAATGGATTACTTGTATTTTTTATTGCCAACGATAGTAATCCAATAGATACGACCTCCGATTATCTATTACTGAACTATACTTGGGATTTTGGTGATAGCGAGATTGATCATTCACCCACTCCAAACCATACATATTCAAAACGGGATAAATACAAAGTTAAGCTGACAGTAATAGACGATGACGGCTCAAGTGCTAGTAAAACGTTTTATGTTGACCTAAGTGAATCAAATAATGGTATGTTTCTAGTTCTGGGTCTGGGGGCGGCTTTGGCATTAATTTTAGGAATCGTTATTTTATTATTCGTGGTTATAAGAAAGAATCGAGCCAAACGCATTACTTCAACGCCCGAGCAGCTCGGAGATTCAGAACCGGGTTCCAGAGCGTTCCAACCATTCCAGCTACATTCATCGGAGCGCCTAATACCTCGGTCGGTATCCCCCCTGGAAGCAGCAAAACTCCGCCGTCCGCAGCCACCCAAATCGTCCCGGGCATGGATGGGAATTAATCCACCAAGCGGCGGTGAGCAAGAGGTACCCATGGAACATGGGGATGGGTGTGTAAAAGTCAAGGATATCCTAACCAAAATCCAGCAAAAATAAAAAAATGCTTCGTAAAAAGAATAATAATTGACGCATTTTTTTATTAAAGAACGGATACCAGGGCATTCATGGCTAGGAGTTAGAATTCCGAGTTAGATGAGTTAACATTCGTAGGAATTCTAAGCTTCGACAATTTTCTTCGAAAAATATCTCGAGCTAATAATTCTGTGCAACAGAATTATTACCCTTACAACAAAAATAGGGCAAAATCAATAATTGAGGCTGACCAAGAATACCAAAATTTGCCAAAACAGTCATAATCTCAAC
>CBFDAW010000691.1:0-2173 GCA_965602865.1 uncultured Thermoplasmata archaeon | reverse complement strand
GTTGAGGTGGTCCCGTCTGGGCCTACAAAGTCTTGGGTGATCAAAGCTGAATCATGTTCTGCACTTCGAAGTTGTAATTTGACACTAGAATTATCCGGGGTTTCTGTATACCAACTTAAGTTTTTGAACGATGATTTACAAACTATATCATATGGAGTCGAAATATATGTTCCGTTTTTCTGTGGTAGAAAATATTGAAATATCCATGTATCATTAAGCGGAGTACCTGGAGCTGTACCAGTAGTAATTCCGCCAAAAAGCACGGTCCGGTCTTTTTGGTAAATAGTTGCTAATCCGGAACAGCCCCTAGGGCCTGGTTTATTAGACGGATTACGAAGTTTTATTTTAGTCCAGGCATTATCACTTAAATCGTAAACCCAATTATCATCCAGATAATTACCCCATGAAGTCATTCCACCAAAAAGTACCACCTTATCATCACCGTAAATAGATGCCATTGCATGATAACATCTGGCATTAGGTCCTGGAATTGGTGGATTTTTATTTGCCCAAGTATTAGTATTAACATCATAAACCCAGGTATCATGTTCCCATTGATTCAAGCTTGTTTGACCACCAAATAGTAAAACTTTGCTGGTCCCAAAAATTGGTGCCATTGCATGCGCACCTCTTGCGGTTGGCTCAGATGATGATATTTTTTGTGCCCAGGTACCATCACTTAAATCATAAACCCAGGTATCATTAAGCCAATTCAGCCCGGTAATGATATTACCACTACCACCAAATAAAAGAACCTTATCATCACCATAAACAAATGACATTGCATGAAACCTTCTACCGGGTGGTCTAATCGATTTTAATACCTGTGTCCAAGAGCCGGTACTTGAATTATATACCCAGGTATCATCATTCAATGAGCTACCCCAACTTCCACCAAAAAGTACCACTTTATTATCACCAAAAACAGAAGCCATTTCAGGGCAGTATCTTCTATTTGGATAAAACGAAACTGTTTTCTCAGTCCAAGTATCAATACTTAAATCATATTCCCAAGTATCATTAAGCCAATGACCGCCATAGATTAACACTTTATCTTCACCCCATATAGATGCCATTGCATGCAAATATCTGGCAGCTGGTGAGTTACCGCTGCTGCGTTTTTTCCAGTGATAAATTCCTGATAGGTCTATTTGAAGCTCAGCAGCTTCACCATTGCCTACTACTGTTATATTATTAAATGTACCATTGTTATTGAAATCTTTATCCGTGGTTTGAGTCCAAGTAGATTCACCCAATACTATTAATGAATTTGTATTTGTTATATTAAATATTAAAATTCCGGAGGTTATCAGAATTACTGTCATAATTATTGATTTAAATTTGTTTTCAAGCTTTATTCGGATCATTCACTATTACTCCCTTTTTTTTGGTTCTCCTGGGGTTTAACTTTAACAAGTGTAGGCGGCGGTGATTCAGGTAAATGCACTTTGGGCCCTGATGAGGGTATAGGTTCCTGGCGAACTGTAACTGTTGGCATCGGTGTGGTATCTTGAACCTCAAGCGTCGTTCCATCTGATTTCGCAGGCGGTAACCGCGGTAAGTGTGGTGTTTCTGGCATCGGTTTGGGCTTAACAGCGGCGGCGGGCGCAATTTGCACCGTTGGCTGTTGCGCAACACTTGCTGCACCTACAGCAGGTAGCTGAGCCTGGACAGGTACCGCCGAGATCCGGGTACTAGCAGGACTTATTACAGTTCCGGTTAATGCACCTGGTTTAACACTTCCAGCTTTTAGTAGGAGTAATTCCTGTTCGACATGCTTCTTTTTCTTAACGACCATTGCTAAGCCAACTATTATAAGAATAAGTATTGTTAATATAATTATCATTAAAATAATAATCCACAACTCGTTACCGTCTGCCGAAGTTACTGTCTTATGTTCTTTCTCGGGAGTCGGAATATTTAATAGTATAGTGGCATGCACTGGTTTAGCAACATTACCCGCATTGTCCTTGGCTCTAAAAAATACTGTTTTTTCTCCGTTATCGGGAGGTAGGGTAAAAGAACTTTCATGGTGGAACGGTTCCCATGGCGACCATGTGCTGCCATCGGTGCTAAATGAAATCTGGCTCACGCCAGAAGTATTATCGATTGCATTAGGCTTAAGATTAACCGTAGTAGAATTGGTCTCGGGAGCACCGTTATTAATTACAAT
>CBFDAW010000690.1:0-2175 GCA_965602865.1 uncultured Thermoplasmata archaeon | reverse complement strand
ATTCCACCGCATTTCTAAATATTTTGATGCCATCGCCCTCTTCAGTTTCAATTTTTTTACCTTTTGATTTCAATTCCTGTATCCGCCGAGACCAATTTGGATGGTTGGTAAAATGGTTATATGCTTCAGGGTGCGGCATTAGTCCAAAGATTCTACCTGTGGGGTCACAAATACCCGCAGTATCTAAAAGTGACCCGTTTGGGTTAAATGGATATTCACCGTTAGCAAGTGTCTCAAGGGATTTTGAATATTGAAAGACTATTTGTTCGTTTGCCTGTAATTGTTTTAATATTTCGGGATTAGTAAAGAATTTCCCCTCTCCGTGACGTATCGGTAGGTCTAGTATATCTATCCCTTGAGTGAATATACACTTGGTTTTAGAATTCTTTTTCAATGTCACCCATAGGTCCCTGAAATTACCGAGATCGTTAAAGGTCAACGCGACATCTCGTGAATTGTAATTTCCGTTAAAGCCCGGTAATAAACCTAAATTAACTAATGCTTGAAAACCGTTACAAATCCCGATAATCAATTTACCGTCCCTGATAAATTGTTCAAGTTGATCACCGATATTATACCTAAGCCTAGCCCCAAGAACTATCCCCGCACCATGGTCATCTGCCCAACTGAAACCTCCATCAAATGCTAGTATATGATAATCCTCTAATTTTGTAACCTTACCTATATCTTCACCTTTAATCAATTCATTAATGTGTACACGCTCAGATACCGCTCCAGCTAGGTTTAAACAATAATCGGTTTCATAATCACAGTTTAGCCCATAACCGGTTAATACAAGGGCTTTTACGTATTCTATGGTCATTTACACCAACTTCCCAAATGTTTTTTTCCAAGCATGTTTTAGTTCGGCAATCGGTAGATCAATGATTTTTTCATTTTGGTTTTCAAGAGGATGTAGACCATATATCACCAGTTTTTTCTCTTCGGTCACTTTACCAATACATGCAAATGTACAATTATGTTTACTTAGAATGGTTTCAAAATTTACTTTATTCTCATTCGCTAGTGTAACGATAAATCTTCCCGCGGATTCGGAAAATAACAATTTATCATTTTTGACAATATTTTCATTTGGAATTTTTTTAAGGTCGATCTCAAGTCCCAGTCCACCACCAAATGCTACCTGAGCCAGATGCACGCCTAGCCCACCACGGTAGATTCCGTGGACCGATGCCACAAGCTCCTGGGATATAGCTGCACTTACTGCGGTGTACACCGATTTTGTTTCTTTAACATTGACTTTTGGTACATTTTTTCCCGTATAATTAAATAAGTCATAATATTCCGAACCACCCAACTCATCACGTGTTATTCCCAGAATGTAGACCAAATGTCCTGCGAGTTTTGCTTCCATGGTAACGCATAAACGGACATCCTCAACCACAGAAGTAACTGAAAATTGTAATGTTTCCAATCCTGAAACCTTGTGGCGCTCACCGAATTTGCCCAAAATGTTACCATCGATATACATACTATCCTTCCCAGATAGCAACGGTATCTCGAACGCGTCACAGTAATCTTTCAACGCCCAATTAGATCGAACTAGTTGTGCAGCTTTGAATTTACCATCAGGATTGGTAATCGGATCATATTGAATATTTGGCCAGCAGAAATTATCTACACCGCCTAAATGTTCAAGGTTGCCACCCACGGACACAATTCGACGCACCGCTTCATCTATCGTATATGCCGTCATATGATACGCATCAATTTTACTGTACATGGGGTTTAATGTCTGGGTGATGGCTAATCCGCGCTTGGACCACAGATTCGGGCGGAAGACTACAGCATCGCTGTAAGTATCTCGGTCAACACCGACCAGATGTTTAATTACGCTTCCACCTTGGACCTCGTGGTCGTATTGTCGAATAATCCATTCTTTACTGGCGATGTTCGGGCGGGCTAGTATATCTTTGAGTAAAGCATCAAAATCCGTTGGTTCATTGATCACGGGCTCAAGCAACCCTCTACCTTCCGGTGGTACCCACTCTGCATCAAACTCCCATTGTGGGAAATCGGATTGTAATAAGTTCATATTTACATAGGCACATGTATGATCGTTGTATTTCAAATGTAATTTTCCTGAGTTAGTATACCTACCAATCTCCGTGCTTTCCACATCGTGCTTTTTTGAAAGTTCCAAGAATCTCTCTT
>CBFDAW010000689.1:0-2186 GCA_965602865.1 uncultured Thermoplasmata archaeon | reverse complement strand
GTTCACGTCCGGTTCCGTGAGGGCGTGGGGGTGAAAATCCCCCGCGCTACTCGACTGAATTTGGAATTTTACCTAGATATTAAAAATTAATCGCTGGTGCGAGGGTTCGTTTGGACTCTTCCCCCTTCCCGCCAGTGATTGCCTACACAAATAAATCGCAACGGTCCCACCAACGATTATTATCATATTAATACTGTAGTGGTCTCCCCCTCCTACCAGTGTTTTTAATCAATAAAATATCGAAACGGTCCTATTAGACACCTTATCATTTCACTTTCTTTTCCGAAACTCTCTCAATTCCTTTCGGGCTTCTTTTAATTTACCTTTTAAGAGTGCAATATGCCCTTCTTTATACTTACGGTCATCGGCCGTTAAACCCTTTAATATATCTTGTTGCAATGCAATATGTGCCTCTAACCAAGTAATATATTCCCCATTAAGTGCCACTATATCATCTCCAGGATTATATCTTCCCCTAAGTTTAGTACCGGCATTATACTTTCAATTATTTATCTTTTATCAATTCTGTTATTTCTATAATCCATTCAAAGAACACGCTAATCAATACTCGCTGACCAGACCAAATATTTATTTATTATCAACGTTTACTTTCTTATATGCTCATTAGCAAACGCTCCAAATTCTACCTTGGCTTGGTCCTGATCACGGGTGCCGTCATATTTCTTGCCATCTTAGTACTACAAGGACCCTACGATAAGTTCTCCAAAAATCAATTGGAAATAATCTATGACAGCCCAAACGGCCCGGTATTTACCGATATAAAATCCGGTGACCGCCTTATACTCAGTTTCGAGTCAACCGAACCGGTCAATGTCATTCTTCTACGACCTGAAAACTACGGTAAATTCTTCATTCTCGAAGAGCGCAGCGGCTTTGAGTTCCACATACTCGCCGCCCAGTCCACCGGCGATTCCATTGAACATACATTCAACTCCTCCGGCACCTGGAAACTATATTTCGAGAATCCAACACCACCGCCTAATTCCGAACCCGAAGTTCGATATTCGGGCGAATTCATTAAACAGGAAGATGACCTGGTGTTCTATTACCTCAACATTTCTGTCGCCATTGTGTTGATAATTCTTGCTCTTGCATTGCTGATTTCATCTAAAGCATTTAATAGGAAATCTCGGAAATAGATTAGAAAATAAGATTATTATTTTCAAAACTTTAATATCAGTTTAATTATTTCCACTACTATGCTCAGGGAAAACTTTGTAGACTGGCTCGCCAATGCGCTCGGGATCCTACCCGATTGGCTCATTACCGTCATAATCTCCATGACACCGTTCGTCGAGCTGCGGCTGAGCCTGCCACTTGCTATTCTTTCTTATAATATCCCTTGGCCTTTTGCCTTTACAATCGCCGTCATCGGCAATATCATCCCAATACCGTTCATATTATTATTTCTTGGTCGAGTAGAGCGCTGGCTCAGGGCGCGATACCCATGGTGGGAACGGAACCTTACCAAATTGTTCGACCGCACGCGGCACCGAGCAAGCACCACTATCGAACGCTACGAGGTAATCGGTCTATGGCTCTATGTCGCCATCCCACTGCCCGTCACCGGCGCATGGACCGGTGCACTTATTGCTTACTTGTTCGACCTGGACCTACGCCGCGCATTCTGCAGCATCACCGCCGGCGTGCTCACCGCAGGGTTACTGGTTCTGTTCTTAACATTAGGTGTACTTTGGGCAGTTGGTTAATATTATTAGATGTATGATGCAAAATGCAAAGTATAACACCGAGAATCAGAAAAAAAAGCTATTTGCAATGAAAAAAATCTTAACATCAACATGCGTGCCCGCACCATCAGACAATAGAGTCAGGGACTTTTTATTGTAAATTTGCAATAATATTCAGGCACCTATCAATGTGCAAATAAATTTTGTTCTTTCTTTAATAAATGACTCTCTTTCCACGAGCCTAAAATTATGAAATATAATCAGAGCCTAACGCAGTGGAGCCCGAACCCGAGGATAACGGAATGATATCCGAGATTAATCGAGATTCGGGATCGGGTGCTAATTTATTTTTACTGAAATAGGAGCGGGTTCTGATTTATAATTACTGAGAAAGGCTCGGGGTTAACAGCTATAATCAGGCACGAGCCTAAACCAACGAAATATCATCAGAGCCTGATAAGCAAAAATTAAGTAGAG
>CBFDAW010000688.1:0-2193 GCA_965602865.1 uncultured Thermoplasmata archaeon | reverse complement strand
GATGAGGTACGCAAGCAAACGCTGGACAATAAAGTAAAGCTCCTGGCGGGCGTGATACCCATTAAATCCGTAGGTGCGGCGAGGTATATGCAGAAGAATGTCTCGGGTGTGGATGTGCCCGAGGAAGTGGTCAAACGGCTCAAGGATGCTCAGGACCCTGCGACTGAAGGTATTAAAATGTCGCAGGAGATCATCGCACAGCTGCGCGAGATCAAAGGTGTGGCGGGTGTGCATGTCATGGCAATACAGTGGGAGAAAAAGGTGCCAGAGATCGTAGAGGGCGCTGGGCTGCTGCCGAGACCTGAGATTTAATTAATAATTAAAATGTTGGTTCTTAGACTCTTAAATCCAAATTGAAAAGTTTGATTAATTTCTTTAAATTCTTTTTACTGATTTCTTTTTCTCTGCTTAATAACCTGGATATAACAACAATTTTTGCAAGATTCTCTAGGGTCTCAAGGTTATTGTAGGTTCTTTCTAAGTCATCCCCAATACACAGAACACCATGGTTTTGTAGTAGGAAAGTGTTCTGTTGGTCTTGTAGGTACTTATCAAGCTTCTTCGGCAGTTCATCGGTGGATGGTGTACCGTATTCTACGAATGGCACATTACCAAGAAACACTAGGGTCTCCGGTTGAATGAAGGTAGATAATCTCTCGCCGGTGATTGCGAACGCGGTGGCGAAGGGCGGGTGGGCATGGATCACTGCATTAATCTCTAGTCGTGTATTATAAACATGCAAATGCAGCTTGAATTCGGATGATGGCTCTGCGTTATTCTCCAAAAGCTTCCCCTTCAGATTAATTAACGCTAAATCCTGAGGTTCCATGAAACCGATATTAGTTAAGGTAGGTGAAATAAAGATATTATCTTTCTTATCTCTAATACTAATGTTCCCCCCGGTACCGGGGCTTAGACCAGATTGCCAGATCCGGTGACCGATTTCGCAAAGTAGTTCTTTTCCGGATTTCATTAACAAGGACTACCTTAATTACAATATTTAATCCTATTGTTACCTACTAGCCATCCCTAACCAATTATGCTCTCGCCTTTAACTCACCCACCGTGGCAATGCTCAACCACACCAGCCCCTCGGTTTCCATCTGGTCATTTGCCGATGCATCAAACAACATATTTGCCGACGCCTGAACCTCATCATCACCGGTCCAGAGCAAGACGGTTATCGGTACACGAGGTAATACGGGGATGGAAACACCAAATTCTCCTTTTTCTATCTTCTCACCACCAAGCGCACATCCCGATTTAATCAAAAGCTCGGGTTTTTCACTAAAATAACCAATCAATGGCTTTAGCACTCGATTATTGAATGCATAATAATATTCGTTCCCACCCCAGAGTTCGCGAAAGCTGATGAGCTTATTCGTAAGCGGTTGATTTTGTGCATGAACCAAATAATGTAAAATTATCCCGATTTTGAACAAGTTATAAAATGGTTCACCATCGCTCGTAGTAATCATCCGTTCACTAGGGTTGAGTATATAATCAACATCCAAAAATCTAACGATAAACGTATCGGCGTTCTCACCAAACAACCCTGATGTTCTCTCGATAATCTCATCCACTGATTGGGTAGCTAGAGTATCCCAGGCAGTTTCCACGGCTTTTTTTAGACCATATATCTCTTTTTCATCATTGTATTTAGCTTCAGAACTAGTGTTTTCCGACATGTTAAACCCGGGCTAAACGGTTATAGGATTTATTATTTAGGATTAGGATTAGAATTAAAGATCAAATCTATCCCTCTCCGGTAAATAATAGAAAAGATAGAAGAGCGGACGGGATTTGAACCCATGGGGGTTGGAATTCGTGTGACACGAAGCTACACAGGTGATGAGGGTAGATTTCTCGGTCTCGGGTTCCACTGCGTTAGGCTCTATTTTAAATCCGCTTATCAGGCTCTGATGATATTTCAATAGTTTAGGTTCGTGGATACTTGATTATAACGGTTATCCCCGATCCTGATCAAACAAATGTATATCAGAGCCCGAGCCTATATCAGTAAAAATAAATCAGCACCCGATCCCGAAAGGTGATATAAAAATTTAAGTTTCTAGGGTATCTATTTTCAAAGGACTACGCTAGATTTCTCAGGTTTAGCTAGTTACTAGTAAGCTTAAACTAGTGTTATGACAACTTAGTTTCGTTACATCTATACCCCTGGAATGCATACCC
>CBFDAW010000687.1:0-2193 GCA_965602865.1 uncultured Thermoplasmata archaeon | reverse complement strand
TATCTAGTTCAGATTTAAATCATAAGAAATAGATTTTTTAATATCTATTCTTTTTCATTATTTTCATCCAGCCGCCGCTTTCATAGACAGATAATCTGCGTTTCGACAAGGTCTTCTCAAAGTCATTCCAATCGATGACCTCTAGTCTGGTGTTCCGTCCTTTGGTAAACTGTACACCGTGGGTACCTTTGACGCGACCCGGTTTAAGACCTTTTTTCGTTGCAATCTGTCTCGCTCTAGCTACTGAAATCTCCTCCATTACCATATACAATCCTCCTCTCTTCTTTTTTCACCTTTAACTTGGTTTTATAACCAAGGCAATGGATTTGTTTGTATATAATATTTTTGCTGCAATTATTTGGCAATTATTTGGCAACTCGGTATTTTTATTACGTCTATTGGAATTTCAACGCTACCAGTCTATTAGCTTTTTATATACTACATGTTCGATTATGACCTCAGCACGAAAAAGTATCGATTCCGAGGATGCAACTGGTGCCTGAGGTCACGAGAATTAATTTACAAAGAAATTGTGTTTGACATTATAATTTTTGCGAAGCAATTTTTTTATGGTACATAAATATAATATTAGAAAAACCCATTCCTGTATCATTGTTAGCAACACTCCGATTGAGGTTTGAAATTATATTTATTAGGTAATAACATGGATTATTCTGAATTATCCGAGTCATATCGACTTATCGAAACCACCACGAAACGTTTGGAGATGACTCAATATCTGGTAGAGCTGTTCAAAAAAACACCTCCTGATATGTTGGATAAGATCATATATTTAACCCAGGGTAAGATTCTACCGGATTATAAAGGCATAGAACTGGGTGTTGCCGAAAAACTGGCGCTTCGAGCGATTACGAATGCCACCGGGTTTTCCGAGGATGAAGCAGAACAAAAACTGATTAAAATTGGTGATATTGGTTTAGTCGCGGAGGAGCTGGTCAAGAATAAAAAACAACGGGCGTTATACACTGAAAAATTGGATATTGAAAAAGTTTACAACTCTTTTTTTAAAATTGCACATGCCACAGGCAATAAGTCTCAAGATCTGAAATTTAAATTGATAGCGGAATTGTTACATAATTCAGAACCCATAGAAGGGAAATATATCATAAGATCGATAACCGGAAAGATCCGATTAGGTATCGCGGATATGACAATCTTGGATGCATTGGCTATAGCGTTTGCCACCAAGGAAGATCATGATGCTATTGAACAGGTTTATAATATCCACCCTGACCTGGGCGCTATAGGAAAGACACTTAGTTTAGAAGGTATGGACGGGCTCGGGAAATTCGAAATAACGGTGGGTATCCCATTGCGACATATGCTTGCTGAGCGGCTGAGCTCAATCGATGAGATCTTTATTAAACTTGGTGGTAAGTGTGTTTTCGAATACAAATATGATGGTCTTCGGATCCAAGCGCATATAGCACCAGATAATATTTCTTTGTTCTCTAGGCATTTAGAAGACATTACGAATCAGTTTCCCGATGCACAATCACTTCTACGCGAGGCGGTCGGCGTTGAGCACGCAATATTGGAAGGCGAATGCGTACCCATTAATCTCGAAACAGGCGAATTGTTACCGTTTCAAATGGTTTCCAGACGACGCGGGAGAAAATATGAGATCACCGCTGCTATAAGGGAGTTCCCAATCAAATTATATTTGTTCGACTGTCTATATATGGATGGCTTAAACTTTATGAATAAACCGTTTTTTTCGCGGCGAAAAAAATTATCCGATATTGTCACCCCTAGTACCCAAGTGGAGCTTTCAAGTATGATCACAACCGATGACCCGGAAAAAGCCAAGGAATTTTTTGAAAAATCGCTCAATAACGGTTGTGAAGGATTAATGGCTAAGTCCATTAATGAGGATTCATATTATCGTGCAGGTTCCAGGGGTTGGCAGTGGGTCAAATATAAACGCGAATATAAATCCGAGATGAATGATACGGTTGATCTGGTGATTGTCGGTGGGTTTGCGGGACAAGGTAGACGCGTTGGTGTATATGGTGCATTGTTAATGGCGGCATATAACCAGATTGAGGATAGCTTTGAAACAATTTGTAAGCTGGGCACCGGTTTTACAGATGAGATGCTAAGCAAAATACAACAAATTCTAGAGGAATTTCGGCTTAATCAGAAACATCCAAGAGTGCATTCGGATATGAA
>CBFDAW010000686.1:0-2198 GCA_965602865.1 uncultured Thermoplasmata archaeon | reverse complement strand
AATCACGACATTGGATGGATTCATTCTTGGGTCGTTAGGTATTAACCCTGCAACAAATAGGGGCTATTGGGATACGCCATATATATTCGGTTCATTGATTGGTATCTCAGTGGTTTTATTTTTAATTGGATGGTACCGTGGTGCGTATCCATTGCTGGGCCGGAGACCAATTGAGGAAACACCTATTGAATTACCCGAAGAAGATAAAAAAGATTTTTATAGGATGATGGACCAGTGGAAGAAACTACATAAACAAATGGATAAATATAACGATTTACTGCAGGATGGAATCTCGGAAGATGAAGAAAAATATAAATCAAAGATAGCTAAGATAACAAAACAACTTGAAGAACTTGAAAGTCACCTTATTGAGCAGGGTCATAAGGAAGTGCCGATCATTAAAGCAAAGAAAAAAGAAAAACAAAGCATAAAAAAATGAAGAGTAAGATGTATTAATCACAGGTCATGAAATTTAATTATCTTTGTCACTGGATTGAATATAAAATGAAAATATAGTTTTTAAATAATGATCGCCTAGGTTCTCATAAAAATTCGAATAATTGAAGCTTTCCATACCTTTTTCTTTATCTAAGATATCTAAGCACCGTTCGTAATATTTAATGGATTCTTCGAACTGACCGCGTTTTGCACTTATTATCCCAAGTGATAAATAAGTCTTGGCTCTCCCTGACAGATCGGAAATCTCTTCTGCGGATTCCACACATTTATTATAAAATTTATTTGACTTGTTAAATTCAGACATCTTCCAATATACATCACCAAGATTTCCATAAGTATCTGAAATATTTTTTGCATCACCCAACATTTTTGAAATTTTCAGACTTTTAGTTAAAAGTTCAATAGCAGTTTCATAATCATTCAATTTCTCATGTATAGAACCCAATTTTCGATACAACTCGGCTAACTTTGTTTGATTGTTTTCAGTCTCTGCGGTGTACAAAGATTGCTTATATAGCTCTTGAGCTCTTGGTAGGTCACCAAGTGCTTTTTGTACATCACCTTTTAAAATCTTTAGATCCATCCAATATTCATTACTTAATTTTTCCAGTTCAATTTTTTCAAGGTTATCTAGAAATTCTTCTGCATACGATAAATTTAACAGTTCATGCCCCATGATAATAGCAACTTCTGCTGCACGGTTGAAATCTTCAGCCATTAGAAAATGGTATTGTGCCTCTATGATTCCTCGTGCCCTATTTTCTAGCAGTGGCTCAACATTTCCTGCCTTTGTCCCATTCAATTTACTCTGATTCTTTATATCTTTCGTATCTGTAAAAGATTTTATTAAATTCCGTGGCAGAAAATCGGTGGATATTTTCTTTTTTAATATATTGTTAATCATTTTCAATTGGGTTAGATAGAATTTACCAATTTTTCGATGGTATGAGATTTGCTCCTGACGGGTGAGATAGTTATAAAAAAAATCTCTAATCATGTCATGTACCTCATAACCTTCTTTTGATTCTTTAATAAGCGTTTTCCGGGTTAGGACCGATAAAGTCTCGCGGCTGATTTGTGCCTTTTCAAAGATAAAAAACCCCTCAGCTGGGACGGGATATCTGAATACTGAGGCGATTTTTAGTAATGATTTTTCACGAATAGCCAATCGAGTAAGTACTTCTTCTTCCAGGTATATTTTAATATTTTTCTGTGCTTCTAAATCCATTTCTGGATCAAGTAGTTCAAGTGATAATGGGTGACCTTTTGTAAGTTTATAAATCTGATTGAAATTATCGATTTTTATTTGTCGGTATTTCAATAATTCTTTAGATTCTTCTTCGTTCAGACCGCCTAATTCTAACTCTGCAATCAATTTTTTAACCACCACATCACGCCTATCATAGAATGGTATAATTGAGCGTGTAAAAATCAAGAACCTAACCCCAGTAACACGCTCGAGCATCTCACGAAGTAAGGTATACAATGATAAAAGTTGATCATTAATTTTATGAAAATCGTCTAGGAAAAAGATTGCATTTAACCCATCAAATTCATTTTCTAATATCTCTGCAACTTCGTTCAGGTCGATGTTCTGATTATGTTCGAGATAATCTTTTAACTCGATTTTATTAAAATATTCAAAAAATTTAGAAATTGATGTTAAAATATTTCTTATAGTATCCCATTCATGAAATCTATACCAAAATAGATTTTT
Organism: uncultured Thermoplasmata archaeon; assembly: GCA_965602865.1. Taxonomy (GTDB): domain Archaea; phylum Thermoplasmatota; class Penumbrarchaeia; order JAEHCK01; family JAEHCK01; genus CBFDAW01. The sequence goes on along the minus strand of CBFDAW010000686.1, from coordinate 22 downwards.
TTTCGAATACAGGTTATCCAAC
>CBFDAW010000685.1:0-2206 GCA_965602865.1 uncultured Thermoplasmata archaeon | reverse complement strand
TATCACTAACCATTCATCGTGATACTTTTTTTCAAATTCTTCAATGTTAGCAATCTCATCCATTCTTACACCTATTTTTAATTATATATATGGAATTTCATTATTAAATACCTTATCTTAAGATTTTACATAAGATTTTACATAAGGTTAGTGAAACTACTATCTCAATCCTGAAAGAAAAAGTAAACAAAAAGAAATATGATTTCTAATAATTTATTCACGCCCCTTCTCGTCAGCCTGCGGTGGACAATGGGGGGTGTATTTTAAATTTATTCAAGTGCCAGTATGCCAGCTTTAAATTTTATTGTAAGATCAAAATTTCTAAGATAACTTAATCCTAGTAAACCATCAACACGACTGGTTTCTGGTAAATCGTGAATCATTACAGTAACATTTTCAATCTTCTTACCTAAAACCTCAATACTATTCACAACAAATAATGGAACATTTAGCACACCATCTGCTGTAGTTATTGTCGCCTTGTTATCCGATTCAGATGGTTTATACCCTAATGCTTCTGCTACATGCCATGGAATGGTAGTGTATGTTGCCCCGGTATCTAATAACATATCTATTGTCCTTACACTTACACAATAAAAATATAAATAGATATACTAAAGTACAGTTATATATGTTAAAATATCTTCATGGCATTAATAACTAACACCATAATTGTAATATTCCTTTTGAGGTAAACATATGGGCATGAAATTTTCAGAGTTAAACCCTAAAATGCAACGTATATTATCCATTTACCCAATGCGGAGCCCTGTAAAATGGACCCAGGAAAATGATCGGATTGTATTAATATATCCGAAGGATTTGACTAAATTCGAAAGTTGGCTTCACAAACGAATTGGCGGTCCTGAGGTGATCAGGCGGCCGTTGGATGAAATCGGGTCCAAGATATGGTTAATGTGTGATGGAAAGCATACGGTTCGCGATATTTGCACTGAACTTGATGAATTATATCAAGAAGACATTGAACCCGTTCTTGACAGGGTCTCGAAATTTCTTGAGTTGCTGTTAAGATCGAATCTTATCCGGTTATCTCCTAAGCGTGTGTATCCAAAAAAATTTAGAGTGGCAAAGAAACATTAACATTTTACAAACCTTAATATATTTCCTATGTCCTGGGGGATATTTTTAAATTGTATAAAGCTCATTCTATCCGTTATTATGAAATATAATAATTCGGCTTCATACCCAAAAAATCCACCCACTTCAAAACCAACACCAATCGTGGGATTTAAGACTAAACTAGTAGTATTAATACTAATGGTACTGATCGTCTCCAGCGGGTCTTTATATTATGTTCAAGTTCCGGTAACTTACTATGGTTTTTTGGGCATTAGCGTATTTGTGATATTAGTTCTCATCTTTCTCATAATCTACTTCACTAAAGGCGCCCCCGAGCTCTTCCCGGAAGAAACTGAAGATGCTGAACCGGATAAGCCAAGTGGAATGAATAAATTAAATCCAGGTTTAGAGAAGATCTTGAAAGCCGAAAAGAGATACGAAAATATACAAAAAAGATCCGGGGCACGATCTACTACCACAAAACTCATCAATAAAAATGTAGAAAAAAGAAAACGCCGCAAAATAGGCTCTATTCCCATGGAAGAATCCATATTACGAGAAAGAATTAAGCTTCAGAGCAAACCTACAAAAAATAAGAAACCGCAAAAAACTGGTAAAGTTACAACTCTATTGTGCCCCACCTGTGGAAGTAAAGAACTGTATTACGAAGCAGGGTTAATAAGTGGGTATAAATACCATTGTAAAGATTGCGACTATATCGGATCATTCGTAATAGAAAAGGATTTCAAGATTAATAATTCAGAATAAAAAAAATGGTTTGCAGAAGGAATGATAATTATAGTAAATTTTTTATAGTTACCAGAAATTCACAGGAGATACCATGCCATCACCAAAAAAATATCGGATCCGGACTGGTGCGAGAACTGCATCAAAAGTTCAAGAAAAAGACCTCATTAGAAAGGCAAAGAAATTAAAGAAAGACCCTGAATTAATACTGCCCAAATGTGTTAACCACAGTAAATGCTATTTTGATGCGATTAGGAAACAGGTTAGACGAATTCAAACCTTTGCCGATGATGAGCAGATGTTAAAGAAGTTCTCGGCTCGAGGTGATCTACTGGCGCGTGCGTATGCCGCCACATTACTGTTAGCAATCGAGGGTAAA
>CBFDAW010000684.1:0-2206 GCA_965602865.1 uncultured Thermoplasmata archaeon | reverse complement strand
ATCTGTTCCACCCAGATATGTGGAATATTCTAATGCTGGATCGATCACTAGAATTTTCTGATGATCGTAATTATCCAAAATCTCAAAACCATATTCTAAATTATCATATGTCACAAATCTTCCATCAACTTGATGCCGAAAGCCTTCAGAATCCTGATATATAAAGAGTTCTCCATCAATGATATCTTCAATTGGAGTTTTAATTCTCATGTTCCCAGACGCATCGATTTCTAATCCATCTGCACCTTCATATCTTATTTGTATTTGATTAAGATCGGCTCCTGGATGTACGATGAAATCATATTTCAAACCATTTTCATTTGTATAATATCGTAAATCGATGCCATCGTAGATATTTTTATAAAATATTACCTTGAAATTTGGCACTTCAGTACACCATTTTGACGAGTCATTTCCATAAAAGAAATTACTGCACCAATCCTGTTGTTCTATTCCGACCGGTCTTATAAGATTCGTGCCCACGAACTCCTGCTTCAAAACCACCCTCTTATATTTCACCGGCTCCGGCGGTTCGAATCTACTCAGCGGGTCAAACAACTCATCCGATTCTTGATCCTCGAGACTTAACTCTCGACTATTCTTTGTTATTTCTTCTCTGAGCTCAAACCACACACCGTCATCGGTGAACCATAATCCACCACCTTGGATATAAAATTGTACATCATCATTTTCGAGTTGTCCGCGGTTCGCGGTGAAGGCTTGTGGAGTATTGGCTAAAAGTTTATTTGCATCTGATAAGAATGCTTTTTCATTTGATGAACCAATGTTGGGGTCAACTGCAATGAGTCCTGGGAAAATAAGTAGTATAATGACCATGGTAATATGTTTTTCCTGCATAAAATGACCCCAATAGGCCAAGAAAGATAACTTTCAATGTATATAATAATTTGGTAAAACCAACTTATTGCTGTTCTGAGTTCTTATTTTGATCTTCATCTGTTTTTTCGATCTGTTTCTGGGTTTGAGTGGTATCCGATTCTTCGGGTACTCTTTGTAATGTTGGAGATGGAGTTGCCACAGTGGGTTCCAGTACAGCCTCCTCCCCCGCCGATCCTTCTATTTTACTCTGTGCGGGCGGCAACTGCGGCAGCCTTGCAACCTGCGTTATTTGTTGTGGAGTAGATGAGGGAGCAGCCGATGGTGAACTTGCTAATACCGGTGTAGTAGAAGTCGTGGTTGTTAGTTCCTGAGCAACATTAGCAGCTGCTGAACCTGGAAGCTGTACGACCGTCGGTGTCTTACCAACGGAGATTATAGGTGTAGGAACCTCACCAGGCTTTACGGTTACCGCTTCTTTCGTTGATTTCTTCTCTTCACGCTTCCTTCGGTTATTAACAACGATTACTAATACCAGAATAATAATGATTATAATGATAATAAATAAAATGTTCAAAAATGTGAACAAAGTCGAGGATTTATCGTTTTCAGGCGTATCTATTCCAAATATCTTCACTGTTAATTCAGCTTTTTCCTCGACGACCAGGTCATACTCGGCAGCCTTCCCGGAAACTGCCGTGACCGTTATTACTACTTCTCCTTTTGTTGCATCTTCTGCAATCGTTATCGTAATATTGAACTCTGCAGTACCATCCGGGGTCGCATCCATTGTGCCGGGGTCGTTCACTAGGGCAATAATATCGGCGTCCGCCGGAACATCTACGCTCAACGAGATAGTATCCCTCAACTCGCCAAGGTTATAAACAGTTGCTTGAACGGATACCACATCACCGGGTAATAGTTCGAGATACGGCGGATTAACCGTTAGCTTGAGCTCGATCCGTGGTATATAATCTCTATTGACCGTAAACGACCATGTCTCTGACTCGGGACCTTTGACATTTCCCGCCCACGGCACCACCTTCCAATAGTATGTTCTATTATCTTCAAGAGTGCCTTGGGGTAAGAAATATGTGTTTGGGCATTTCTCGTATTCTACAGGAGCTTTATTAGTGTCCAGATATACATCGTATGATAGAATTTCAGCTCCTTCGTACTCGAGTGACCATTGCAGAGTTGGTTTTGGTGATCGTATTATTGAACCGTTCTCGGGTGAAATTAACCTTACCGAAGGAACCGGAACGCTTGTGTCAACTGTGAATGTCCATATGCTGGACACACACCAGCCCTCGTCCATGCCAACATTCGGAATTACGGTCCAGTAATATGTCTCTCCGTCTGAAAGGTC
>CBFDAW010000683.1:0-2213 GCA_965602865.1 uncultured Thermoplasmata archaeon | reverse complement strand
ATTTGTACCTAATGACCCGATTTTTCCACTATAATAGATTGTTCCGCCCGTCATATATAAACCAATATCTTCACCTAGATCACCAGCAACTATGAGTTCTCCATCGAACATGTACGCACCCGAGTGAGAACCACAATTACCACTTACGATAATACTCCCGCCCTTTGCCAACTGACCGATATCGCCGGTCACGCTGCCACGGATAACAATAATTCCACCTGACATACCCACCCCGACGCCTCGCTGGACATTACCTTGAACTATGATCCCGCCCCTTGATATATTGTTCCCTAAAAACCTACGGGCTGCACCGTTTAGCGTTATGAGTGCACCATTATTCAGGGCACCGAAAAAATCACCGGCGGTACCTTCAAATACTAATTGCTTATCAGTGGTTAAACCAATTGCAATATAATTTTGTCCATTTAAACCAGAGATTTTTACGGTTTTACTACGTTTAATTTGTTTCTTGATTGCAGCGTTGATCTCTTCGGTAGTGGATACCTTTTCTGCCAGAGCACTTCCTCCAGGGGGGATTAGCATTCATTTTTTAGGTGTAATAGTTTATATTCTACTATCTAAATTATTGTTCATTTCCAAGTGTTCACTTACTACGCTCACTTTGTTATTCTCGTAATGGTATAATTAGTAAATATTGCGTGCTACATAAATCTTTTGTAGTTGAATGTGGAGCGTAATGAAGGGTATAGATACGGAATAACCGTATCAAAAAATTATTATTGTTATGTTCACTTACATGATAATATGAAAGTAGAAGAAACCGCCGCTAAAATCACCTCCATGGAAATCCGTGGTGCTGGTAAGATCGCTCGTGCTGCTGCTCAGGCGCTTTTGGATTTTGTTGAAGCCCTACCCGAGCACGATCCGAACCAATTCATCGATGCTTTGACCAATGCTAAGGAGATCTTGCACAATACGCGTCCAACGGCAGTTTCATTAACAAACGCACTAGATTTTGTCATGATGGGTGCAAAAGGTGAAACAATAGAGGAAATAAAAACCGGAGTACAAAACGCAGCCGAACGATTCATTACAAATTCGGAAAAGTCACTTGAAACTATTGCGGGAACATGTGCAAAGAAGATAAAAGAAAATAGTACAATTTTAACGCATTGTAATAGTAAGGCAGCACTCCAAGGTATTGTAAAAGCACATAGCCAAGGTAAACACTTAAGCGTGTACGCCACGGAAACCCGACCCTGGCGCCAAGGGTTGATCACCGCCCAGGAATTAGCAGATGCCGGGGTAAAGGTAACATTGATTGTAGATTCTGCAACACGTTTTTTTATGCCTGATATAGATATGGTAATCATAGGTGCGGATACGGTTACAGTCGAGGGTACGGTGATAAATAAAATCGGTACTTCACAAGTTGCGTTATGTGCTCATGAACACTGTGTACCGGTCATTGTCTGTGCCGAATCCTATAAATTTTCGAGAGCTTCTTTACAAGGTGAGAATGTAGAGATTGAAGAGCGTGACATTACCGAGGTTGTGGAGAATAATAAATTAAAAGGTGTGAACATTCGAAATCCCGTGTTTGACGCTACACCGGCTAAATATATTTCAGCCATAATAACCGAATTTGGTACAATTTCACCATATTCAGCTTATAATATCATTCAAAAAATAAAAAAGGAGATGAATTAATGTTCACTATTAAACATATAGATGTGGACGCCGGTGAAAACACCATTATTTTAAACTCCACCGATGCCTATGAGATGGGCATACGTAGTATGGACCGAGTAAAGATCTCATCGAAAAACCATTCAATAACAGCAATAATTGAGTTATCAGATACCATTTTAAAATCAAAAGAGGTTGGTTTGCTACAAAGAGCATTTTCAAATCTTCAGGAGAAGGAAGGTAGTAAGGTAGATATAACCCCTGCATCGAGACCAACATCAGTGGAATACATAAAAAAGAAAATGGATGGGCAAGAACTTACCTATGAAGAAATCTTCCGGATCATTAAAGATATAGTAAACAGGAATTTATCTGATATTGAACTTGCAGCATATATCTCAGCAGTATATACCCGGGGCATGAACTTGCGTGAGACAAAAGACCTCACCGTTGCAATGATAGAGACTGGTGATATTATTGATTTTGATGAGGATAAGGTTTATGATTTCCATAGTGTTGGTGGTGTACCCGGGAACAAAGTCACCTTGTTAGTAGTTCCAATC
>CBFDAW010000682.1:0-2215 GCA_965602865.1 uncultured Thermoplasmata archaeon | reverse complement strand
TTTATTCACAGCATCATCTATTAAAACAGCTTTGGTGGTCGAAGCACCAACATCAATACCCAAGAAATATTCGGTCATACATCATTTTCTCCTAAAATATTAACAATCAAACACTAAATATCATATCTTCCTTTATCTGCTTTCTTCTAATTGCTCGATAAATGCCTGAATCTTAGTCTTACTCTGCTCTTCCGAATAACACCGCAGATCATTTAGGTCACCATCTAATACTAATGTAGGAATCCCGCGGTCTTTCAAGCGCTCGGGCATACCATAACGTGCGTTGGAGTTACTGGGACAAGTCTTAGAATCGTGAAATATGATGCCATCAATGCTGAACTTTTTCACCATATTTTCAATGTACTGTTCTTTAATTCGCTCGGAGCGGTTGATGAATATCTCAGTATATGCCTTTGCCAAACCGTAGAATGGTTTCTCCGGATCAAAACCGTCAAATATCCAACTATTGCAATAAGTGGAAGCCACAACACATGCTTGGTGTGCCAAAAAAAGATTGGATAGATCACGAAGTTTGCCCCAGATCGGCATACCCTCCCAATATAACCTGTATTTCTCGTTCTCTACGGCAGCCACATTATTTTTTATCCTATCTTTTAGCTCGGTTAATAATTGGTTGTAATAATCTACTGCAATCTGTGATCCACGAAGTACCACTGCGGGGCCCATATGAATACAGCCATCGAAAAATGTTAATGGCGATGGTTTATGAGCCGCAGTCTCTAGTACCTGTCGCCAAAGGTCGGTGCAGTATCTCGAGAGCCTAACGATCTCCTTTAATTTTTCCTCATCAAAGCCATTACCACTAATCTTTTCAAGTGGTTTCACCAGATTTTCGAACTGTCCTTGAGCAGCTAGGATATGTTCTGCGGCTAAGTCATCAACTTTGCCAGGTGCATTAATACCAATCAACGGAACATTAAATCTCTTAGAATAATATGCAAACCATTCTTGAACATCTCGACATTGGTTGGTATTATAAGCCAATACATCAGGTTTGGGAAAATCTTTCATATTGTACGCTTTCAACATGGGGGATTCTTTTTTAATAAAAGATCCAATGTCACTGGTAAGGTATGAGCAAATATCTGGCGAGTATCCGATAGCATTAGCCACGGGAATAAGCTCCGTGGCAGTTCGTGTAGTGCCAAGCATTGCACCGTGATTCTCAGGGTAATAAACCTTAAAACCAAAGCTCAGCAACAGCTCGGCGGGCCCCACACTTGTACACCATGCTACAATATCCTTTGGATCGTTGGAAGCTACGTCAAGCTCATAAAAATAATTTGCCATGATCTCTTTCATGGTTTTTGCTGCCTGGATAGGTTTGCGATCTGTTTTGGGTTTATCCTTTTCAACCATATTTTCCTCCCCAAGGATAATTTTATAAAATTTGTTTATATTATATTGATTTAAATACCCATATATTTTTCCGAACACGTGTTGACGTGGTAATGTGTAACAGTGTTTGTCTATATACGTCGAGCGGAAAATATATATCTCGCCGGAATCTTAATTGGGATATCTGTATTATATGGGCAGTTAGTACAATTATACCCTATTGTAATGATTTTCCCCGATAATGTTCTATTTCTTATTTTATTTAGAGAACTGTCACAAATCGGGCATCTTTTTAATTTAGTTTTATGATCCGGCCAAGTGCGATACCTTATCTCACACCGGATAAACTTAGATTTTAATGCTAACGTACGCACCCGGGGGGCACTTACATGATAAAGAGGCTCGATGCCGTTAAGTTCCTGTTGGACGAAATATTTAAGCTGTTTTTGAGAATTTATGGTACCAATTCGCAGTATTACCCGCTGGACCGCAGTCAGTACATCCTCATCCTTTGGTATCTTATATGGCATCAAAATCGAAATGTTTTGGCGGTATTTAATTGTAAGGGTAGATGTTCGGTATAAATAAGGTGGTAGGTGAAAGGTAATAAATAGTTTTTAGTTTAATTACTTAGTAATAAGTTGTTGGACCTGATGATATTGTTATAGGATGTTCTAATTGATACTATATTATTGGGATGTTGAATAATGTTATCATCGACCGTTTTAATAATTTGGAAAATAAAATCGCTTGCGGACCGCTATAGGGAGTGTGTGGGTTTGGGAGTGAGGGAGTTTGGGAGTTTGGAGTTTACTTGATTAGAATAAGCCCGAACCTAAGTCAGCTACAATAAATT
>CBFDAW010000681.1:0-2219 GCA_965602865.1 uncultured Thermoplasmata archaeon | reverse complement strand
AAGGTAAAAATCTTCAAAAATCATTATGGGCAGTTATATAGAGCTAAACACATACTTTTTAGTTAATGTACACACAATATAATAATATTTTCAATTTTAAAATAACTGGCAATTTAATAAACCCAACATCCATTAAAATGGAATCATCGGATATATTCTAACCAAATTATTAAATATTCATATCTGATTTAAGTTCACACTTTGGGGAATTGTATTATGCAGGCGTTGATCCTGGTAGGAGGCTTTGCCACTCGGCTTAGGCCATTAACCGATACTCGACCAAAGGCATTATTGCCAATCTTGAATAAACCTATGATAATGCACTTAATCGATAAAGTCCGTGGTATCGTGGACGAGGTAATCTTAGCGGTAAACTACGGCAAGGAATATTTATCTGAATATTTCGAAGAGCATGAGTGTGAGATTCCAATAATTTTACACCCTGAGACAGAACCCCTTGGCACCGGTGGTGCTATCAAAAATGCTGAGAAATTAATTGATGACACCTTTATTGTGTTCAATGGTGATGTCGTTACCTCTTTGGATATTCATAATTTTATTGAATTTCATAAACAGAATAATGGTTTAGGTGTGCTTGCCCTTTGGGAGGTTTCAGATCCCACTCGATTTGGTATCATATCCATAGATGAAAATAATCGTATCACGAAATTTCTCGAAAAACCAAAACCCGAGGAGATATTTTCACATTTGATCAATGCGGGCACATATTGTTTAGAGCCAGAAATATTAGATTTAATCCCGGGTGGTCGTAAGGTTTCCATTGAACGCGAGGTTTTCCCTGTGGTGCTTGATAGAGGACTATATGGTCTCGAATTCAAAGGCTATTGGTTCGATGCCGGAACGCCGGAGATTTATATTACCACGCAAAAAACAATGTTGGATATCTATCTTAACGAAGGTGTGATTAAGAATAATATCGGCGAAAGAACAAAGCTATCACCGACCGCAAAGGTTGACCAGAAGGTGTTAATTGGAACTGATTGCACAATCGAAGATAATTCAGTGGTTGGTCCGTATGTCTTTATTGGTGACGGTGTAACAATTGGTTCGGGATGTAGAATTTTAAATTCTGTGATAGATGAAGGTACCAAGGTTGGAAAAGGGGTCACCGGTAAAAACTTTATTCTAGGTAGAAATAATGAGGTGGCTTTAAACTTGGAGTTACCAGATGGTCTGGTAACCGGGGATGAGTATAAAATCGATGAGAAATATTTGGCGGAGCACTGAAAGCAGATACACTTTTTTCTTGAATCCGATAGAGGCAAATTAATGAATTTCGAATTATTATCACACACCCCAGCGGCGAACCCTATGCATCCGCACTTTTCGGTGTGTCTAAATCCAAGCCATCTAAATAATAGCACTGGCTTTCACGTCCTACAGTCTCCATATGCACGAATCCCGCATTTGATAGAATTTTAACCTGATAATTTACCACAGTTTTTGTTAGCTTTAGGTTCCGAGCTATACCCGACTGCGAGATCCCGGGAGTAGCTTGGATCGTTCGTAGTATGCGCTCTTGAACGTCAGTTAATATTAATCCTGTTTTAACCACGGCATTTTTCGGATAGAACCTGCGGTACATTCCATCCTGGAGTGATTTAATATACTGCTCTTGCTCGATCATGTTTAAGTGATGAGTCAGGACGCCTAGGTGTAGGGTTAGGTCGTTCATGATACCGCGGTAATGTACCCCGGGGTTCTGGTTTATGTAATCGAAGATTTGCGCCCGCACCTTATGCTCCAGCAGCTGCTCGCGACGCATCTTTGTGTACACGAAGATGATTGCTATTAGGATAACGACCGTGGGGACGCCGAAGAGGAGTAATAACCAGATGGGGCTACTATCAAATTTCATAGCCAATCCATCGTCATCTTCCTTTGTGTCTGTTGGACCAGTGTCATTGGAATCATTAGGATCTGTTCCGTGTATATATTCATCTAGATTTGGGCTTCCATCTTTATCGGGATCGGCGGCAGCATCATTTTTATTATTAGGGTCCAGACTATTTGTTACCTCCCAGCCATCTACCATCCCGTCGTCATCGGTATCTGCTATTGTGGGATTTGTATTAGAGTTAAATTCTTCCAAGTTTGTAAGTTCATCACCGTCCGGGTCTTCTGAGGAACCATAATATGTAATATTACCGAAATATTCGATTTCCCATGAATCCAGCAACCCATCTTCGTCAGAATCG
>CBFDAW010000680.1:0-2220 GCA_965602865.1 uncultured Thermoplasmata archaeon | reverse complement strand
GATTGCCATTAAAATTAAGTATTTCAATAACTTAGGTTCACCCTTCTCAGCCATCAATACTAAAAGAAAGTTAAAAGAATATAAATCTTTTCAATACAATTAGGGTAACAATGAATCCATGAATAATCATTTATGCAATAGTAGGGGGCTTATGCACTTTCATGGGTATTGGATTATTAGAGATGGGTGACATTTCTATTGTCCTTACACACATAATTTTTAAATCTTTTACCACTAATTATTTATATATGACAATATGATTGTGTCATGGTGATAAATTGACCAGTGATGTTTTTCATCATAAGATTATTATTTTTTTAATAACTTCATTACTTCTAATGTCGGTGTTTTTGATTTTTCCCAACCAAGTAGAATCAAAATGGGATAATAAATTCAACAACGGTAGCACCAAGGTCATCATGACATTCAAAAGCGGTGGGATAAATAACACTGGTTTAGGAATTGAAATTCCAGTGAATGCAAGTATTTTATCTGGTTCCTTGAAAGTTACCGGAAAGGATTATAACGATATATACCCAAGAAATATAACTATAAATCTGGGTAATGATGAAGATAACGAATGGGAGTTCAAAGGTACAGGTTATGGTGCGTTGGGTAAACAAATTTATTATTCTGATGATACCACTAAAAAATATTTAAAATTCACCACAAGTTCAACCATTGGCAATAATTTTATCATATTACCGCGTAATGCAACTGTCACCAGCACTAAACTAACAGTTGAAGGACCAGTTACTAACCATGACGAAGATTATTTTGTTTGTGCAGATTATTGGGGTAATAGTCTAAATTATCACCAGAGCATGGGCGGCGGATCCTTCGCACCTAATAGTTCCATAGATACCAATGTCGGCAGATATGATTGGGCTGGTTGTTGCATGGCTGATTTCGATAATGATGGTGATTATGATGTGGTCTTCGGTCATGGTCAGACGGGGAATTTATACCTCTATAAAAAGACTGGTACTGGTAACAGTTTTGCCCCCCGCGTAAATATCGGAAGTATAACCTCAAGTTCATACATTTATGACTTTGCCGCAGGAGACTTCAATAACGATGGAAATTATGATTTTATAACCTCTGGTAGCGGTGCAACCATTTATCTGTTCCTGGGTGATGGTACTGGTAAGTTCACCTCTACAACGATATCCGGCAGCGGCGGTCCCACTGGTGCTTACGGTAAGGATGCCGCAGACTTCGATAACGATGGTAACCTGGATTTCGTCTGTGGTGGTTGGGGGACAGGATATGTTATTTACTATTATCAAGGCTTGGGTAACGGAAATTTTCAAAATCCTACTAGAATAAATCTTCCCTTAAGTCTATATTATGGTTATACGGTGATCACCGATGATTTCGACAATGATAGTAAGGCTGATATATTAACGGCCTACTATGATGGGCGGCTGTACTTTCTTAAGGGCAATGGCAATGGCACATTCGAAACAGGAGTGGCAACAAACATAGATGCCGGCTTATATTCTGGTGGCGATGCTTTCGATTACGATGGTGACGGGAATGTGGATGTAATTGCCATAAATCGCTCGGGGGCGGTGGAGGGTAGTCAGGTATTTTTCTATAAAGGATTAGGCAGTGGGACTAATTTTAGTCCACCGGATGAAATAAGTAGGGTAGGTAGATATTGTGGCGGTGGAGCTGCACCGCCGCCTAAATTAAAAGGTACAATGAACGCCACGCTGGATATTGGTGAAACCGGAAATATAGACTGGGAATATAGTGGATTGTTTGAAAATGTTGTAAATAAAGTTCCTGACTTCACAAATACGCTAAATAAAGATATATTAACTAGCTCAAAATATACAATAACTCGTGATGATTTTGGTAACGAGATGGTGATAATCCCATTGCGTTTCACTTCAGATAACAAGGGATTGATTCGAGTTATGGGGCATTCTATCGAATACGATTACACAGCCACTATCTACCAAAAAGGTTTGGACAATCTAGTAAATGAAATGAATGAACATATTGTCTATACCGACAGCGAGACAATTACACTACATTTTATTGTCATATCATCTACCCCTGGTGAACTAGAATTTACCGACTTGGAAGTCGAGTATAATCTCCCACCAAAGCTGGAGACGGAAATACCAACCCTAACCGTGTATGAGGACATAGAGAATCTGACCTTACTGGACCTCAGCACTTATTTCTCTGACATTGACGAACCTACCG
>CBFDAW010000679.1:0-2231 GCA_965602865.1 uncultured Thermoplasmata archaeon | reverse complement strand
GTTCAAATAATAAATACGGTATCTATTTCTATTCTTCGTCGAATGAAATAATCGATAATTGTTCAATTTTTTCGAATTTAAAAAATGATTTTAATTTCAATCAAAATTCAAAAAATAATGTTGCGATGAACACAACCTTCAACATGGTTTATTTCAGTGATCCATCCTCAGAATTAATTGTGAAAAATTATCTTCATATACAGATTAATGATTCTGTTGATACACCGGTTGCCGGAGCAGATGTGAAAGTTAATGATAACGATAATATTATCTATTCAACCTCGGGTTTTGGTGGTATTGATCCGATTACAGATGTTAATGGACAAATTAGATGGGTTCCGGTTACAGATAGGATCTATTATGGTAGTACTATTCCAATCGAAAATATGACTACAATTGACGGAAAATATAATGCACAATGGATAAAAAATAAAACTAAAAAGATAAACATGTCAACTTCTCATTTGGAATATTATTATATAAATTTCATTCCTGGCAAGGTTATTCTAAAGAGCCCGACTCATAATTCGTATCTCAATGATACCACCCCAAAATTAAGTTGGCATGCTGGGACCGATACCGATAGTGAGTTGTTAAGCTATTATGTCCAAGTAGACGACTTTGGCAGTGATTGGACATCCTTGGTCGCCAGTACTCATACCAATATTAACGAATTAAGCTGGAATATACCTACCTTATTAGGTGATGACAAAATTTATCAATGGCGCGTATGCGCATTTGATGGTCACCAAAACGGTTCATGGAGTAATGTTTGGAAGTTTACGATAGACAGTAACCTACCTATGGCAAATAAACCATCTGGTCATTGTACTTTTAATAATACCGGAACCATCAACTGGACCTGGGAGCCCTCCACAGATACTGGCTCCGGGATAAGCGGGTATTATGTATATCTAGGTTCGAACCCTGGTAGTAATAATATATTAAACGGCGAATGGACAACCAATCCCTGGTACGAGAAATCAGGGTTGTTTGACGATCTTACTTATTACTGCAGGATCAGAGCGAAAAACGCCGTGGGTGCGATAGGTTCGTATGGTCCAACCAGTTCCGGTATAACGATAGATTTAGCCACACCCGTTGGAAATAAACCCTATGCCAATTGTAAGTATAATAATTCTGGCACGGTAAATTGGTACTGGTCCTCCTCCCCGGATACTGGCTCTGGGATTGTGGGATACTATGTAACAATCACAACCGGAACCGGTATAATTACCATCTCTGACGTCTGGACGACAAATACTTCTTTTGAAAGCTTTGGATTGCCTGATGGTGAAACCTATTATTGTAAGATAAAGGCATTAAATGGCGCGGGTACCATCGGAGAATATGGCGATGCAAGTTTAGGTGTGCTAGTAGATCTTATTGCCCCAGGTAAACCAATTAGTTGTCGGTCAGTTCCGGGAGATTGGACGAATGTAAATTCGTTCAGTGTACGCTGGGTAAATCCTGAAGATTTCTCAGGGATATTAGGTGCTTATTATAAATTTGACAATGCACCAGTATCCAATAATGATGGTACATATGTTGCAGGTAATAATATCAAATCAATAAATGATATTTCTATTACTACTGAAGGTAAAAATATAATTTACATCTGGCTAAAAGATAAAGCGGGGAATGTAAACTATAATAGTTATAGTTATTCGATATTATCCTATGATTGTACCCACCCTACACCCCCAATTAATGTAAC
The DNA here is from genome assembly GCA_965602865.1 of uncultured Thermoplasmata archaeon. Taxonomy (GTDB): domain Archaea; phylum Thermoplasmatota; class Penumbrarchaeia; order JAEHCK01; family JAEHCK01; genus CBFDAW01. The sequence continues at coordinate 514 of CBFDAW010000679.1, read as the reverse complement.
GGTTAATCCCGATGTTTGGAGTTCTATTAATTCATTTGTTATTTCTTGGAAAGCACCATATGATGTTTCAGGGATTAAAACCGGCGCGTATTTTTATATTGGCAGTACAGCCCCAAGGTCTCAAACTGACGGGAAATGGACGTCCAATAACTCGCTAACAATAACAGACGCCTTAGAAGGAGAGACCAATGTTTATCTCTGGTTAGAAGATTTCGCGGGTAATAAAAATTATACGAGTTATTATGCAGCTACGTTAAAATTGGATTCGGTCTCCCCAATAATTCAACATAGACCAACTACCGATAAGCTCGAAGGTGAAGGGATATTAATAACAGCGGAAGTAACAGACGAGGAGTGTGGTGTCGATGAAGTCGTATTATATATTAAAACCCCGAATGATCCTGGCTATGAGCAATATATAATGGAAAAGAATGAAATTGTTTATTCTGCGATAATAGCCGGAGATAAAGTTACACGTTCAGGGTTAGAATATTATATCAAAGCCGTTGATAAC
>CBFDAW010000678.1:0-2234 GCA_965602865.1 uncultured Thermoplasmata archaeon | reverse complement strand
AATTAAAACGGGTATTAACACCTTTACAGGCGTCACCAGCAGTTGTGGCGTGTATGATGCCGTAACCGAAACACTGAGTAATTCATTCATTGGCAATACAATTTCATATCGTCCGGGAGCGACCAAGGTTATTATTGTCCTATGTCAATATTACCCCCAGCAAGGTTCAAATGATGAAACTTCGTTTGCACTAGCGTGCAAGGGTGATTGTATCTTCTTCGGAATAGTTCGCACTTCATACTGGGGATATTACGATAGCACAGCACTAGCTACTGGCGGTCAGTTGTTCGATATCTACGGTGGAAGTGATTTTACTCCATATACCAATGCAATCGTAAGTACACTCAGTTCTTTTGTATCCGGTGTTACCCCCACGGGAAGAATGATCTATGATGTGAAATTAGGTGCAGTGGCTGACCCGGAAAGCGTGAACTTGGACAGCTATGGCCCATATATTGTAGTAAAAGTAACTGATACCGGGTTTGACATCGATACCGCTATGATCTCAAGTGCTATCCGGCTTGGAGGAAAAGTGCGTGATGTCGACGTCACCATATTATTGACTAATAACGAATATGTTCGATATACAGATATTGAAATTGAATTACCGTTGACTCCAAACGGTGAGACGATGGCAGTGTTCATAAATCCATTAGAGCATGACTCTTCGGGGTCCAATCAAACCAGTGACGATATGACAAAAGTAGTAGGTAGATTATCCTCCACAACACTTGAGCCCGATGGTGGAGCCATACAAGCGACATTTAATGTTGATGTGAATACCAACTCAGATTCAGGTGTGTTCGAGTTTGATTTAGCATTCCGTGCAATGAACGATTACACCAAACAGCAGGTTTCAGGTACTATTACTGTTGCGATCCGTGTCTACCCGGTACAACCTATATTGATCATCCCCCAGGAATCTGTCGTTGCAAAAGATGTCAAACCAGGTAAAAAATTCGATTTAACATTCTTATTAGAGAACACCGGTGACGATGACGCAAGAGAGGTATATGTCACGCTAAGTAACGAATGGTATTTGGATGATCCATTCACAACTATTGACGCATTTGTCACAAGTCTCTCCTCGCATTCCACGAGTTATTATGAAAGCGGCGCACTCAAGAATGTTACTAGAAAGGCAAACACAAAATTAAGCGAGCTTGGCATCTCTGATGCATCTGACATAGTGGATGTTGAACGCACACTAATGGCACCCACTGCAGTGATACCAAGATTGTACATTAAGGAAATCCCAGCTGGTCTAAGTGAATCGATTACTATCACATTGCGAGCGGACACGCACATAGTAGAAGGTCGAGCCTATAAAGAAATTATTCTTGTAGAATATATCGACTCTGATGGTTTGGAATATCGCTATGATGAAACCAATCCTGAGCTGTCAACAAGACCGCTACCGGTAACTATTTACACCAAGGATAATGATCAATGGCCCAAGGAGGAAGGCATCCAAAGTGAAACCCTTGCGGTTATTCTGATTATTATTATCATAATAATCATTATTCTTCTTTTCTTAGGCTCTGTATACCAAAAACGGCGGAAGGGTGAAGGTGAAGCCGAACCAAGAAGGTATAAATATCGTGAAGAGGAGCCATCCTTAGAGGAAGAAGACGAGCTTGAGGAAGAACTCCCAACCGAAGACGAGGAATTCGCCGGAGAAAAAGAACCAGAGGAGGGCGAAGAAAAACCCGTAGAAGAGGGCGAGAATGAATGGGCCATCGATGATGAAAAGGAGATTGAAGAGGAAGAACCCGATGAGGAGGAGCCCGCTTTAGAGGAAGAAGATGATGATGACTGGGCAATCGATGAAACAGAATCTACGAAAAAACCGGGTAAAGGTAAATTGCCCGTAAAAGGAAAAGCACCAGGCAAAGCAAAAGGCCCAGAAAAGGATGAGGACGAAATTGAAGATTGGTAAGCAGGTATATATTTAAGGATTTACCATTCATTGCAAACCCTGATCTTATGCGTTGGATATTGGGTGTTTTAATATTATATTATGCTTAGTTATTGCTATCAGAGGAAGACCGCTATGCAGGGTTAATGAAATTAATCACTGGTCCGAGGGTACGAGGGTCCGATCGGATCTTACTACACTCCTACCAACGATTATTATTATTTTAAAATCGTAGTGATCTCCCATTCCTTACATCAAAAATATAAAATTTTATATTCCTTGTCTACGTTCTACATGAGATACTATGTCTTTAATC
>CBFDAW010000677.1:0-2249 GCA_965602865.1 uncultured Thermoplasmata archaeon | reverse complement strand
CTCTAGTTCTAACCCGAGTGATTTTGCGCCTTACCAGCTAATTATACTAGACGCTATTCCACCGCTAGCCGATGCGGGAGGTAATATTGAAGTAAGTAAACGAGACTCGCCGGTGTTAATTCAGTTTAATGGGTCGAATTCCACAGATAATCAAGGTGTCATTACAAATTATACTTGGACTATAGATCTAAAATCCGAATTAATAACACTCTACGGGGTTTCACCGACATACTTGTTCAATAAATCGGGAGAATTCCAGGTTAGTTTGAATATTACTGACCAAACTAATAATTGGGCTATTGATTATTTATGGGTTAATATTACTCAATTAGATTATCAACCACCATATATAGTTAATTACTATCCCTCTCCTGGCGCTACCAATCAATCGATTAATATTACCATAAAAGCAATTTTTAATGAACCGCTAAATGTTAGCTCGATAAATATAAAGTTATACTCGAATGTCGAAGGTGACCTTCAGATACCGCGGCCGGCTTACGATCCTATGAAGAGATTGTTAACCTTAAAACCGTTTGGAAACTTAACACACGATAGAACCTACATGGTTAGCATAACCGCCACCGACCTGACGGGGAACCCATTAATGGGTAGCCGCTGGAACTTTTCAACTTTACCACGGCCAACCGATTTCGATGGTGATCAGATTCCGGATATTTGGGAATGGCAATTTGGTCTTGATGCGAATGAATCAGATTCTTTAGAGGACCCCGATAATGATCATTTGACTAACTTTGACGAATACAATAATGGTAGAAATTCCACCGATCCCACGAAACAGGATACCGATGGCGATGGGATGACCGATTATTTCGAGCGTTTATATTCATTAAATCCACTTGACATAAATGATCGTGACCAAGACCCTGATGGCGATGGAAAAACCAATTATGAGGAATATCTTGGTTCTGACGGCGAGCCTGGGAATTTCGATTGGACCGACCCAAACACCGTGGAAACATCTAAATCTTCGAATGATCAGAGTGAGGATGATTATACCTGGGTAATGATTTTAGTTATTATAATTATAATAATAATTATATTTCTTATATTTCTTCTACGTAGAATCCAATATAAACAAACCCATGATATCGTAAAAGATGATGATGGGTATCTAAAGACTAAAGATGCTGATGAACTGGGTGTGGGGGGCAATATATTTTTCGAAGGTCCTTCCGAATATGTTCTTGGAGGGAAAAAAGTTATACCCAGGTATCAAGGTTCGAATGATGCGGCAAAAAGTGAAACATCATATACAAAAGATCAAGCTTTGGATGATAGACCCACCCCTGCAGAGATCCTAGAAAAGGCAAACCGAGAGGAGAAAAAGTGCCCGAAATGTGGTGCTGGGTTACCCCAAGATACAACTTACTGTTTCGAATGTGGTTTAACGTTAAACGAAAAATAACATCGATTCTTCTCCTAATTTTCGTAATATAATGGAAAAATGAGTTTTGTATTTTGGATTTATTCTTTATCTACCGTACTAAGATTTGCGGAAGTACTTGAATCTATCACCCTTAGGTTTATAATATTTAATTAGCTTTCACCTCCTGTGGTACCGTGGAGGATAAGATATTAAAAAAAGCAGAATCACTGAATGTGGATTATTGTGATGTCCGTAAGGTACGGACTTCTGGGCTTGCATTGGAAGTAAAAGATGGCGAGCTTAAAAAAGCCATCTCCGGTGATGAAACAGGGCTTTGTATTCGTGTACTCAAATCCGGTGCTTGGGGTTTTTCTGCAACTAGTGATCTAACATGGCGGCAGGTGAAAAAAACATTAGAGGTTGCGGTAAATCTCGCAAAAACCAGCAGCAGACATCTTGATGATAAAGTAGAATTAAAACCAACCAAGGTCTTAAAAATTACCGAAGATTGGAAACCAAAAGTACACCCCGCCGATGTGCCAATCGAGGAAAAATTCGACCTCATCTCAAGCATGGATAATAGGATACATGAATTCGAGAATATATTAACAGTCACAACTGGCTACTCAGAAAGAACACAAGAGATGCATTATCAAAGTTCTGAAGACATAGATATCAACTCAACGGTTACACGCACGATTGCCCAGGCATCATTAATTGCACGAATAACTACAAATATCGTGGGTTTTCGAACTCGAATAGGCGGAACTATGGGTTATGAGATATTTACAAAAGAAGATCCAATTGAAAAAGGAGAGTACGCCGCCGAAGCGGCAAATAGAATCTTAAGTGCTAAACC
>CBFDAW010000676.1:0-2255 GCA_965602865.1 uncultured Thermoplasmata archaeon | reverse complement strand
TGTGAGGGGGTTGGGTTGTATTATAAGATATAAAATGTCGGCGAAAATCGGTGATCAATGGAGATCGACCGACAAAAGGTTGAATCTGCTGGTGTGGGACAATCCATAGGTATTAAAGTAAAAGACCGTGTAAGACCAAATGATAAAGTGTATAGAATTTAACCTGCAAAAAATTAGAATTTAAACTTACACTCCAGACATTTACTGGTATCATCTTTATATGTTTTAACCTTAAAAGAACCGCAGTTTGGGCATTCCCTAGTAATGGGTAATGACGAGGCTTTTAATGGGGTGTCGGTACTAATCTTCTTAGAAAGTGGTTTAGCTAATTCAATGTCTAATTTGGATTGTATGTGCGCATGTTTTTCAGGTGCCGAGGCATATGGTATCGCGCGTTTTACATGTTTCGCGTATTTAGTACGAGATATATACCTTGATTTTGGTACATCATGATCATATTCGCCGTCAATATATGGTTTACTGTGTAGCTTGGAGATCGATTGAGTGTCCTGATGTGGGAAATCTCTTCTGCCTATTATCCTTGCTTTTTCTTTCTCGGGTTTTGGTTCTGGTTCATCATCACCTTTATGTAATGCCCGCAGCGTACTAGTTGAGAGTAGATTTGATGTAAGGTCATGAGGTAACGGGGTATCCTCACCGGTTCGGAGATACTTATTAATTCGTTTTTCAAATCTACGTTTTCTAATCACCCAAATTAGTAAACAGAAAATGATTATCAATAGAATTAATAGGCCAAATTGTTGTAAGGTCTCTAATAAACTGTCAGAGTCATCATTTTCGCTAATATCCGGGTTATTCTCTAAATCAACTTCAAAACTCATTACCAAGTCCAAGCAGGCCCCGGGTGCCTTACTATCGTCGGGTATTACCGTCCAATAATATTTCTTTCCATGAACCAGATCGTTTACTTTAACAGAAGTAGTCTCTATCAATGCTATTTTATAATTCTTATTTAATTCCGAGATAGATTTGAAGTCATCTCCAAAATAGACGGTATAGGTAATTTTATCATTATCGGAATCAGAGCCGCTCCAGATTAAAGATATCGAATTCTTATAAATGGTTGTTTGATCATTGGGACTATCAAGTATCGTCACAGGCGGATGGTTTGGTTGATCCTCGCGAATTATAAATGACCATATCCCACAATCACAAACTCCCCTTCCTCCTTTATCATAACAAATTACAGTCCAATAATATTTTTTATTTGTTTCAAGTGATGGTAGGTAATAATTTGTGGTTTTTTTAACGGTGGCAATCCGTGATTGTGAATCGAACGCTTCCACCCGGCTTTTATCATCACTTATATATATTTCAAAGGTCAGATCTTCAAATGGGTCGGGGTCTATGAAATCCCAATATAGTACTGGGGGTTTCGGAACCGTTATATTATCTCCTGGAAGTAACAAGAGAGTTCTTGATATGGTATTTATCATGTCAACCCCGAAGGAACTTGTAGTGGTTACGCATTCGCCATGTAGTTCGTTTACAATGGGAAGAACGGTCCAATAATATACTTCGTCCTCTATTAAATCGGTGATCAAAAAATAACTCACTGTGGGGTTAGGTAGATCAATTTTTGCATCGGGTTGATGGTTTATTACCGACTCACGATTGGTACTGAAAAATAATTCGTAGGTAATTGGCATATCATTATCCGGATCATAGCCTAACCATGAAAGATTTACAGTTTGATTCTTAATACTTTCACCGTCAATAGGGTAGATGATTGCTGAAAATGGCGGCTGGTTCGTTGCATTTTTAAAGATTCGAAAATTTCGAATATTCTCTTCTGTTTTACCAATATATACCTCACCTTTTTCATCGATATATTTCGGCACCACGGTCCAATAATAAATTTTATCATTGGGTAATTCATAATTAGACATGTGCCATGTCTTTTGATCATTATATTGCATATGAGCTACACGTGTGAAATTCTCATGTTTCAAAACACCATCTTTATTTTCATCTAAGTATACATCGAAATATATAGGTCCGATCCCCGACGGGTTCTCCAAGCTCCAATACAAGCGTGGGATTTCAGTAGTGATGATAGATCTGTTCTCTGGCGCCAGAAGATGCACGATATATTTCGCAAGGTAAATATTAACGTGTATGTTGGTTGACACTTTAGAAGCCCCGTCAAAGGCACTCACTTCAATTTCACCAGGTCCGATATAATCGGGGTCAATTACCGTAATATTTAATTTCCCCTCTGAACTAATCAAACA
>CBFDAW010000675.1:0-2258 GCA_965602865.1 uncultured Thermoplasmata archaeon | reverse complement strand
TGTATTAACATCAGCATCAGTAAAGAATCTCTCGACCTTTGATTCTATGATCATCTTAATTTTAAAATTCTCCAAAAAGAATTGTTGTAAATACTTGCCGTAATCTACATCGAGCCAGGAATTAGATGTGATTAACCCTAATCTTCCGGATTTATCCAAAAACGGCGCACCATGGAAGAAGAAATAGGAATATATGCTTGAGCGCTTACCAACCGTGATTTCGCTCTCTCGCCTTATAAGGTCAATGATTTTATCTTTATATCCGGTTCCCGTCTTTTCTTCCATCTCTTCCTGGCGGGTATACGGCGGATTTGTTATTACTGCATTGAATTTAGGTAAATCAGAGTCCACGCCCGCTGATTTCATACTTTCTATTGCAAAAGAAGTTTCGGAGATCTTGGTATTTGGTAATACACAAAAGAAATCATCACGAGCGATCCGTGGAAAATTAAAACGCTCGGATAAATCTTTAATAATGATATTAATGGTCGTAAGATGAGCGGGAAACTTTGCAATGTCTATACCCCATAGCCGTTCGATATAATCTCGATGTTCACCTTTCATACCTAAATATTTTAAACGCGAATAACTTCTGATGAGAAAAGTACCGGCGCCGCACGCCGGGTCTAAAATCATGTCATTTTTAGTCCTTACACAATTTGCCACAATTAGATCTACAACATCCGATCTTGTAAAATATTGACCAAACTTATGCCTATCTTCCGGTGGGATAAGTGATTCGAAAATATTTCCCAGAACCTCATAATCTATAGAAGTGAAATCATATTTATCGAATTCGCTGGCAAGATTCCTAATATGAGATATTAATTCCTGTGGTAGTTCTATCTCTTCTAAAAAACTGGTTCTATATATAGTCTGATAATCGATCTTTAATACTTTTCTGAAATATCCTTCTAAAAATCCATTGAGAATACCACCATCATCTATATCTTCTGGTATCTTAAGTTTAGGTAATTCCCCCGGTAATTTCATCATAGTATAATTTTCCGGCCGGATTTTCGAATAATTGGCTTTTATAATATCATAGAACATGATTTTATTTATAAACAGAAGGATGAACTGTCGTCCTAATCGCTCAGTGGCGTCATCAGGTGTAGTGAAATTCCACCCCTGTTCGGCAAACCAATCGTGGATTTCGCGCCTGAATAATGGCTGAAGTTCATATCGTGTTAATAACGATTCTGATAATGGGATATGCATTGAATCTAGAAGTGAATGTAGATAATTGATGAATATTGCATCCAATTTTAATGACGGTAGAACTTCCTCGGGACGCTTTGTTAATAATGCTACCAGGTCTAATAAAAATTGTTCAAGACCTATTAATAATATTTTTTTATTAGCCGCTTTATCAAGTTCTTCAAGCTTTTTTATTCTCAATATTCCGTACTCTTTATATCTTCTATTCAATAATGGGATATCTTTCACAAATGTTTTCCAGAGAATTAATGTATTGCAATTGAATGAAGCAAAATAATCAATACCTTCAGTTTCGGCATAACCATATGCTTGATCGAATAATTCCACTTGATATGGTGCAATAAATGGTCGTTTCAATTCTATTATACAAAATGGTTGTTTCATATTATTATAAATAATAATGTCCGGTTGATGGCCTTTGGAGTCTATCTGCTCCACCTTTGCGTCGCCAAGTGGTAATTTTTTCTTTTTTATGATATTATTGATCATTTCTTTAATATCACTAGCAACACTCCTCTCTGAATCTCTAAATACCATGGTTGACCCCGACATTTTTATTTGGTTATAAATATTTAGAATATTTCATTTCAGGTGTAATGCGTTTTGTATTATTTATAGTTGAATATTTTATTCTTCGTGGGCATTTCACCCACCTATCTGTACTGCAATAATATGCATTCTCACCTACAAATTCTTCTTTATATTCACCTTTAGCAACACATAATCTTGTTGTTCCTAAGGAATGATTAACAACTAAATAAAATGGACATTTTTTCTTCAGTTTACTATCCATGATTCCAACTCCGTTTTGTTTATTTTTCATATTGCGTAACGAAAACGTAATATTAATTTTATTAAGAGTTTAATATTTAAATACTCTTTAAAAGAGGTAGCTGAAAGTATAATTTGGTTTTCTTAAACCCCACCATTCTGCCGTACAAAAAAATATATTAAAAATAATATTAATGTGATATCAACTATTATTACAGGGATATTGAAGTAAATATATCTTTTACAAATATTATGGTATTAGTTTT
>CBFDAW010000674.1:0-2258 GCA_965602865.1 uncultured Thermoplasmata archaeon | reverse complement strand
GCCACTAGCAGGTTTGCAGATATACCGAAAAACCCGCCGGTTGCCGGTAGGAAATGGAATGCGGAGATAACAAGTGTACCTGGGATTATTATATCACCCAGACCAATGAACATAGCTTCACGCTCTTCACCATCTTCGAGTTGTTTGCGTAAACCTTTTTGGCGCAAAAACGAGTAACCGCGTTTTTTCGGCACTACTAATAAGATTGGTAATTTGAATTCCATAACCTTATCCGCGAGCGAGACCATATGTTTGGTTTTGTAGACTGAGATCGCGTCATATATCGCCAGAATTATTAATAGAACCACAATGGGTAAAAGCCCGATAGAGACGCCGATCAGTGCAGTAACGCCTCCCGCAACGATAATACCAACAATATCCACTAAATACCATTCAGGATAATAAAATAAAAGGACGGTTAATATAACCGAAACAATTAAAGCCATGAAACAGGGGACATCCGAATAAATTGGAGATTTGTATTGATACTGATTAAAACCTTCTTGGTGACCCACTACAATATCGGGGTCTTCATTATCATCCAGGTCGCCAATTGCTAACCCGGTCGCTAATGAATTTAATCTACCAGTCTCCTCGGTTAATTCGTATTCTCTATCTAGGAAAACGTCCTCCGAATAGTAGATGTATACTCTTCCGTCAACACTCACCACAAATTCATTTCCATCATATACATTGAAAAGGTCGTCGAATGCCACACCACCGATATGGTCACCCGGCTTATGGTCCCAAAATACTTCGGGTTTATTAGCTTTGTAAATGAAGATCTTCCCATCATTATTCCATGCAACTAATTCCGACGCACCATTATTATCAATATCCTTTATTTGAATTCCAATAATAACTCCAAGATCAACCGCAATGGGTTTTGGTGATTTTGGGTTCATTGGGTCGATTGAATAAATATCCCTTGCTGTACCGATATATAATTCTTGTGTATTCGTGTTGTTAAACCTTCCATATGCCATGGTGTTTATTGGAAAATCTAGGGTCATAATAGTGTCCAGATGGTAGGTATCGTTGTAATAACTAATTGCACCAAGATTACCTATTGTAAGGTTGTTTTGCAGACTTTCGCCCACAAGAACCGCCGGCGTTCTTCCGAAACTTGTATTCCCGCCGAGTGGATAGTCGGGGATGACAGCTAACGAGGTATAATCATTCCGTGTGGTGTTCCAAATTATTTTTAAATTTTCATTCTGTGTATCTTTCTCGTGCTCGAAGATCGTGATGGTTCCTGAGTTGACTATAAGCTCTGGTCGTGAGTCCCGATTAAGATCCTCAACCGCCAAGGTGGTAATTACCCCGGGCAGTGGTTGCTCAGTTGACCCAACTAATTCGTTGTTGTCGTCATATACCTGCAAAATGCCGTTGCTCGTGCCGATTATGATTTCATCATCACCATCGCCTAAGAGGTCTGCGATTAGAATAGTATTAACACCGCCTTGAACCTCCAACTCATTTGACCATTGTTGTGGTGGTATGGGAAAAAGAATAGAATCGAATATTGCCCAGAATACATAGATCATGCTCAGACCAATTACGCCCAGGAATGCATATTTGATGAATCCGCCACGGCGTTTGCGGGTAATAAATAGTATTATAGCCGTAAAAACCACAATTACCACAATATAAAACACCGGAATGAGTAACGATTGCTCGTCACCCAACCCCAACTCTTCAAAATCCGCTTGCATGCCCATTTCTACATATGTGGGTGCTAAGATGAGTGCGAAACCTATGGCGATTATAAACATCATAATCATTACGATGATAGGGACAACTGGTTTTGTGCCTTCATTTGTTTTAGTATTACTTCCTGGCTCAACAGAATTATCAACCTTTTTATCCTTTGCCTTCGCTTGAGTCAAAAAAATACCTCGGCTTATTATGCATTGCTTGTTGCCTATGAACTTTTACTTAATTGCATTTTATTATTTATAAATATCAATTGTGATCCAAACTCTATTATTATAATTTGGATGCTAAAATTATTGGCTCTTCTTGCAAATCTGTGCATATTTAGAATTAATTTATGCTGATTAGTCTATAGAGGTCTGAGGTGTGAGTACACTACGATATTAATATGATAACAATCGTTAGTTAGACCGTTTCGATTTATTTGCGTAGATAATCACTGGCACGAGGGCGGGGTAAAAACCCATCCGAGCCCTCACACCCCCAAACCCCATAAGCGCTAACTTAAGTATTTTTTAAGATAAAAATGAAAAAAATTCTAA
>CBFDAW010000673.1:0-2258 GCA_965602865.1 uncultured Thermoplasmata archaeon | reverse complement strand
CCATCGCAAACAACAGTTGCGAGAAAAATAAACACGGAATTGAACTTTGGTATTCAGATTCAAATAAGATTACAAAAAATGGATTTATGTACAATAGAAAAGGTATTATCATAACTTATTATTGTGATAATAATGATATCTTTGAGAACCAAATCTCGTTCAACTCAAAAACCGGTTTGGAACTTGATTTCGAATGTAATTACAATTATCTATTCCACAACCTAATTATTTCTAATGCGAAACAAGCAATCGATAACTCCACCAATTTTTGGAACAATAGCTACTATGAAGGCAATTATTGGTCTGACTATGAGGGTCTTGACAATGGAGATAATGACCGTATCCCCAATGACGGGATAGGGGATACGGATATTCCACATTTAGGATTGGACTACTATCCATTTATGAACTCTTATGGCTGGTTAGTGCCCAGACCACCGTTACTCTCTGATCCTGGCGAGTTTGATTTTGATGGTGAATATATTTTATCATGGACAAAGAGCACTAATGTGGATGGATATATATTGGAAGAGGATGATAATTACTTTTTTAAATCACCCACAGTACTCTATCAGGGAGCTGATTTACTTTATAAGGTTACGGGCAAGATGGATGGTACATATTATTATCGAATTAAGTCCTATAATGAAAATTCGGAAAGCGTCTGGTCAAACATTGTAGATATTACAGTAGATACACCGCCCGGTGTGCCGAAGAATCTACAGGTTAGGGTTTGGTTGGCGGGAAACGCGCTTAACATTTCTTGGGATAAAACCGATTCGGATGTGTCAAATTACCAGCTATATGTCAGAACCTTTACCGAAGAATATCTCCTAGCCAATCTTTCTCAATCACAATTGACATATAATCATACCGGGCTCACCGATGGGATTCGGTATTATTATAAACTACGAATTTTCGATCATTTGAATCGTACCTCCGGATTTTGTAATGAAGTAAGTGGCATCCCCGCAGACTCAATACCACCTTCCGCACCTGCAGGATTAAGGGTCTTTGAGAGAACATATGATTCGATTAAACTAACATGGATCAAACCTCTTTATGAAGATGTCAAGGGATATAATATATATAGGAGCAATATTTCGAATCCTGAGCACTGGGGATTGCCCATAAATGATGATGCGTTGATCCTTGATATTTTTTACAACGATACCCGCCTTGATGAGGGAACTACTTATTATTATGTGGTTACCGCCGTTGATGAAGTGCCGAATGAATCGCCGTATTCACAATATATATCTGGAAAAACTTATCTATTCACCGACTACCCCCAGCCGCCGGAGATCAATAACCCGCAGCCGGATATTTACATTCCCGAGGACTCATGCGACAGTACTTCGATTAATCTATTGCACTGGTTCAAGGATGTCAATGGTGACGCCCTGACTTTTCATTGTGGAGGGAAAAAATTCATAAATGTAACTATTTACCAATCCAATGGAACGGTGGTGTTGAGACCCTATAAAGATTGGAGCGGTCTGGAAATGCTGGTATTCTATGTTTCAGACGGTAGATTTAATTTTTCCGATAATATAACGATTACGGTTATACCTGTAAATGACCTGCCGGGCCCCATTAATATCCTCAGCCCAGAAGACGGTGTGGAAATCGAGAATGGGACACCAATAGACTTACAGGCGAGCTGTGACGACCCCGATTTACCCTACGGTGATCGCCTCGTCTTTTGTTGGCGCTCCAGTCTCACGGGTGAGCTGGGGGGCGGTAAATCGATCAGTAATATTTTTCTATCGGTCGGCGAACATGAGATCTCGGTAATGGTTGTTGATAAGTCCGGTGCGAGTGCTAACGCTACTATAAATATTTCCGTGACAAAAGAATTATCACAATCGGGTAAAAGAGACGATCTCAATAGCATGTTCATTTTGGGATTTGGTATTAGTATTTTTATTATTATTTTAGTTATTATAATCCTATTTTTCTTTATAAGGTTCAGAAGAAAAAGAGATCTTGAGCTACAACCTACCAAAAGCGGTAAAAAAAAGATACCTAGAGCAAAATATAAACCTCATCATAAAGTTCCAAAAAAAGCGGTTACACGAATAGAATCAGATACAAATATTGGTGACGAAGATGAAGTGGATTTGCTCAAAGAAGAATAATTTTTAACTTCTATTTTTATTTTATTATTTCAACATTTTTTGTTTCCTCTACATCCACATTAAATTGTAGAGTAAATACTGTAATTTTTACAAATCCTTTCATATTAACATTGATGT
>CBFDAW010000672.1:0-2275 GCA_965602865.1 uncultured Thermoplasmata archaeon | reverse complement strand
TTAATTTATAAAAAAATTGTGTTTGACATTATAATTTTTGCGAAGCAATTTTTTTTATTTTGAGTCTAGTGACAAGATTTAAATTTTGTGTGAGCCTTAGGGCAAATATCATGAATTCATTTTCTGAATATGAACAAACCATTGAATGGCTGTATAATTTACATCTATTCGGTATCAAATTCGGTTTAAAAAAGATCAAAAAGTTACTTGAATATCTGGACAACCCGCAAAATTCACTCAGGATAATCCATATAGGAGGTACGAACGGCAAAGGGTCTGTATGTGCATTGCTCGGCTCAATACTTGATCGTGCCGGCTTTAAAGTTGGGGTAAATACTTCGCCACATTTAACTGAGTTTACCGAACGAATACAAATAAACGGAAAACAGATATCCAAATCCGAAGTCATTGAATATACGAATTTATTAGCGGATATTCGAGAGCGGATAAACACCGAAACCGATTTGGGCTATGCGACATATTTTGAAGTGGTTAGTGCGATGGCTCTAAAATATTTTGCAGATAATAATGTCGAATATGTGGTTTTGGAAGTAGGCTTGGGTGGTACATACGATGCAACTAACATAGTCTCACCAATTATTACCGTTTTAACCGATATCGATCTTGATCACACTGAACATTTGGGTAATACTTTAACATCAGTTGCAAAAAACAAAGCGGGGATCATAAAATCCAAGATACCAGTGATCACTTCTAATACACATTCTGAGGTTTTAAATGTCATTTCGAGTACATGTGCCGCCCACCAGAGTAAGTGTTTCAAGCTAGGGGAAGACTTCCAATTTGAAATTCTGGAATCGAATCTTAATGGATTAAGATTTAACTATAATGGGATGAATTTAAAATATTCCGATCTACATCTACCATTACTTGGCCTCCATCAAGGAGTAAATGCAGCATTGGCACTCGGTGTTATTGATCTTTTAACAGAACAAGAGGATTTAGAAATCTCCGAGGGAACGATTAGCCAGGGGTTACAAGACACAAGTTGGTCGGGCAGGCTTGAGGTTATACAAAACTCGCCTATCGTTCTACTCGACGGTGCGCATAATCCTGCAGGTGCACGGGCACTAAAGAACGCTCTTAAAATGTTTGAGTATAAAGAACTGTACCTCGTCTTTGGTTGCTCGGAAGAGAAAGATATTAAAAGCTTGGTGCTTGAATTGGCACCATTAGCAAAAAAGATGATAATTACCCAGGCAGACATACGCCGCGCTGCTGAGCCAAAAATGATATTAAAACAAATGGAAGATTATGATTTGGAAACCGAGATCATAATCCCAGTACAAGCGGCGGTAAAAAGCGCGTTGTCACAAGCACAAAATGACGATCTTATTTGCGTATGTGGTTCATTATTCATTGTTGGTGAAGCAAGGGAAATGTGGTATTTAGAAAAAAATAGAAATATTGCTGAAAAACTACATAGGATTCATTATTAAAGAATGTATACCGAACCTTATGGCAAATGAACCGGCCCCTGGAGCTCTAAAACCGGGTTCATCGGAGAATTTAACTATAGTAAATTCTGCTTATATTTTTACATTATTAGCCGCCTTTTTCTGGGGCACTTCATTCGTAGTGATCGAGCTGGGACTTAAGTTCATTGACCCTTTTTGGTTTGCCCAGTTGCGATTCCTGGTTGCCAGTATGGGTTCACTTGTGGTAGTGCTGCTGGTTCGCAAACGAATCGATAGTAAATTATTATCAAGCCATTGGGTCTGGGTAATGGGTATGTTTAATGCGCTGGGATTTATTGCACAATTCTTCGGGCAGACCATGACCAATGCCACTAGGACAGCATTGTTGGTGAACTTGAATCTAATCACCGTCGCCGTACTCTCAACAATAATCTTTGGCGAACGGTTTTCGAAAGTTAAGTTATTAGCAGTATTTTCAAGCATAATTGGTGTATTCCTTTTAACCACAGATGGAAATCTCTCAAAATTAACCACCGGCGAGTTCATGGGAGATATGTTCGCGCTGGGTGCCGGGTTTGTTTGGGCGTTTTATATTGTTACCAATAAAAAGGTAGTGATCCAACCAAAGATGGATGTAATTACTTTAACTGCATGTGTTATGCTAACCACTACGGTAATAATGGTTCCATTTACATTGGTACTTGGCGGAGTATGTCCCCAGAAACATACCACAAATTTTGAGAGTGTGGGGTATATAATATATTTAGGTATATTCTGTAATGTAATCCCCTTTATACTCTGGACTTATGGGCTTAAACGATTAATGCCGACGGTTT
>CBFDAW010000671.1:0-2278 GCA_965602865.1 uncultured Thermoplasmata archaeon | reverse complement strand
CTTTTGAAGACATATTTTTTGGACTCACCGTCGGTAAAGCTAAGTTCGGCGGAAGATTTTTTCTTACTGTAAAAGTGAGATTATAATATGCATTCTCTGCAGACCTATCGGTTACCATGATTTTAAATTGATAATTACCGATAAAGAGATCAGTAATATTCAAAGTACATGTATATATCCCATCATTAGCTGTTTGATCTTGTAAAACACCATCATCATAGAGAAATGCAGATATTGATGTATTATTAATTTCTACTTTAACCTTGGATATGTCGTTTAATCCGTTAAGGTCCGATATCGTGACCGACACCGTGACATTATTAACCGAGCTATTATATGCAATAATTGAGGGTATCACTGCTGCTTGAGTAATCTCAGGTGGGCTATTATTTGGATTGGGTATAAGTTTGATATATCCGGTTTTTGAAACATTGTACCCATCTCCGTCTGCACTAATGTTAATAGAATATAACCCAGTAGTGGTATTGTTTGGTAAATATATCAAATTAGTAATATAAGCAAAATCAGTTACTGAATAAGAAAGTGAGATGTTGGTAACGCCCAGGTCATCGATCTTGCCCGTAACATTAAGCGTTTTAGGTACCAACCCGTCAAAGGTTTTAATATAAGCTTTAACATAAAAACTAGTATTTGCAACGAGTTCAACCTTATCAGGAACTGTCGACACCGCCTGAATAGCGAAATCAGAGTCTATTGCGGGTATTTGAATAAGGGTGTAATAAATAGGATTAGTTGAAGATTCATAAAACAATTGGATGTAAATCTCTGTACCGTTTGGAAGATCGGGTATGTTATATCTCCATTCATCACCCACACCAAAAACGTCACCAGAGAAACCATCCTCGAACTCAATAATTGTTTGATTAAAATTGATTCGTAGTTTCACCTGTACTTCATCTACCAACAGGTTTGGGCCAAAATTATAGCTAATATGAATTTTTTCTTCGTCCAACCCATTTTCTATCCTAGATGTCATATCATATTGGGGTCCTTCTTCGTTTAAATTCAAATTAGTCATAATAAGTAAAACAAAGCTCGAGAATAGAATTGTAGTAATTCCCATTAACAATACAACACCGAGTACCTCGGAAACACCAAATTCATTTTTATTTAATTGATTGATTTTTTTAATTAACATCACCTTTTTTTTCTGAAATATTTTCGATTATTCTATAGATATATCAATGAAATGTTATTCTGGAGGGCGAGGGGCGACAGGGAAATACGAAATTGAAACAATACGTAATTAACAACACGTTGAAGGAATAAGAATGAAGTTTTGTGGTATTATAAAGAGCTCCATCCTTCACGATCTACATTCCATCTTCCAGTTTTGTTTATAATGATTGTATTGATAAATTTTACATCTCGCTAATTGAATTTTAATTGATTATTTAATTAATATATTTATTGAAGAGATTATTATTTTTGAGATTTTCGAATTTGTAATGAGAGTTTTCCTAATTCCGGAATAATAAATGGTAAGGTAAATTAGTGGTCAGAGATTAATTATTAGTTATCAGCCCCAGATTCTTTACAACTAACTACTGACAGCTAACTCTAAAACTCTAAACGATTTTCTAAAAAAAGGATTTCATTTAGTATTATCAATATTGTAAATTATAAAAATAAAATTATAATGAAGTGATGTAATTATCTATTATTAAGTTTGATAAGTTTGATTTAGGAATGATTATCAAATAAGGTGTGGGATGAATGGAAAATCGATCCTATAAGATATTGTTGGTTGATGATGAAAAATTTGTATTGAATTCGATTTATTGGGCACTTAACAACATGGTTAGTCCTAAGTGTGAATTAATCAAAGCAAGTTCCGGCAATGACGCATTAAAGTGCTTAGAAAATGACCAATTCGATCTGATAATTTCTGACCATCGAATGCCGGAAATGACTGGTGTGACACTTCTGGAGAAAGTGAAAGAGAAATATCCGCATATGAAAAAAATATTACTTACCGCTTGTTCTGATTTTGAAGTTGTCAAGAAAGCGGTAAATCGAGCAAAAATCGACCTTTATTTAGAGAAACCGTGGAATATTAAAGACCTAAGAGAAAATGTTAAATCTGTTCTAGAGAGTATGAAGCCTAATTATACAGCGGAGAATGCACTTTCTTCAAAATCACCAGATGAAGTTATTGATCAGATCAAATTATCATCGAAAGAGTTAAGAGAAAGAAATAAAGAAGACCCAATTAAAATGATGTTTGAATTTAATTCAACTATGGACCTCAATAATT
>CBFDAW010000670.1:0-2286 GCA_965602865.1 uncultured Thermoplasmata archaeon | reverse complement strand
TTTAAATACAAGTTACCAGAGTATAGACTCGGGAATATCCATTATTTGAAAAACAACATTAAATGTTCCGCACACAATAAATATTAAAACTTAAATACCGAATCTTCTATTGAACAAAAATAATATTAACCTGGAAGATTAAATTACGATTTACTTCTAAATGAATTAAAAATGTAATAATAAGTTCTCATAAAAAAAAATGCTGATAAAGGTGTATCTAATGATAATCGCAGGTATCGATGTTGGCGCTATCTCTACCAAGAGCGTAATACTCAACAACAATCAATTTGTCGGCTGGAACATTATGGAAACTGGTTTATACCCGCGTCAAGCGGCAATAACCAGCCTTTTGGAGTCGTTGAAACAAAGCAATTTAGCATACAACCAATTACATCATATTATAGCAACCGGTCACGGCAGGAAAACCGTAGATTTTGCCAGTGGTGTAAAGACAGAGATTATGGCATGTGCACGGGGTGCTAAACAGATCCTTAGTACTGCACGGATTGTAATAGATCTTGGTGGACAGGGGATACGTATAATACTTCTCGACCAAAACGGAACCGTGGAAAATTTCGTGACAAATGATAAATGCTCATCGGGAACCGGATGTTTCCTGGATGCGATGGCATTTGCTTTAGGAGTGGACTTAAAGCAACTTGGGCAGCTTGCTGAACACGCGCAACATGCTGAGACCATTAGTACGAAATGTACGATTTTCGCAGAATCCGAAGTGATCTCTCTAGTAGCACGTGGAAAAAATATGGAAGATATAATAGCAGGACTTCATGACTCGGTAGCAAAAAAGGTTGCAAGTCTCACAAAACCGCTCATACCAACCGGACTTGGCTTAAATGGTATCTTCTTAGCCGGTGGTGTGGGGAAAAACAAAGGAGTAGTTGACGCGTTATCCAAAGCACTAGGCATGCAGGTATTCGTCCCCAGTGACCCGCAGGTGATCACCGCGTATGGTGCGGCACTTCTTGCGCCACCAACCCCACCTGCAACGCCACTTAAACCATTAACATCAACCACACCAACCAACCCCTCCGCCGCATCACAAACACCCACACCAACGGTCGCACCCGCATCTGTACCGGTACCGACACCAGCACCAGCACCGGCGCACAATACACATAATTCACAAAGCATTGGAGGGACTTGAACTACTCAGGAGGTACTGATCATGGTAACAACAGCTGGTGTGGACATTGGTTCAACATACACTAAGGTAGTGATTTTAAAAGATTTTAAACGTTTAGGCTATGGTCTGGCATCCACGGGCGCATCGTCGGAAGGTGCTGCTCAAAATGCTTTTAACCAGGCGCTTCAAATGAGTAACATAACCAAGGAAGAGGTCAAATATATGGTCTCAACGGGATATGGTCGGCGGATCACCACGCTGGCAAATGAAACTATAAGTGAGATAAGTGCAAATGCACGCGGTTCTAAATGGATCGGGCAAAAATTAGGCATACGAACTATTATTGATATTGGTGGGCAGGATACTAAGGTAATTTCTTTAGATGAAAACTGCAATATTTTGAATTTTGCGATGAATGACAAATGTGCCGCAGGTACTGGCAGGTTCTTGGAATTATTAGCAAAAGTTCTGGAAGTTCCATTAGATGAAATGGGTAACTTTTCACTACAGTCGCAATCACCAGTGGATATCACCACCACATGCCTCGTCTTTGCCAAATCAGAAGTAGCTGCTAATATTGCAAATGGAAAGAAAAAAGAGGATTTGATCGCCGGGATACATCGTGCAATAGCGCGCCGGTTAATCGTAATGGCCAAAAAGGTGGGAATTCGCCGCGAGGTATTTTTCGATGGCGGACCTGCCAGAAATATAGGTATGCGTAAAACATTCGAAGATGAGCTAGGGTTCCCGATCCAGGTGCCGGATATGCCGCAGATTGTAACGGCAACGGGCGCGGCTTTAATCGCGTATGAGAAGGTAACAAAAGGTAATTAAGATTTGAATATAGCCAACAATAGTAATGAATAGGTGGGATATATTGATGGATTTTAGGATGCCTGATCGGACCGTTTCGATTATTCATTTTGCATCTTGCAGGTGCAACAACATGTTAAAGTTAAAATACCATGTAATAAATCATGAAACAACACGATTTATCAATACTATTGATCATTAATAGCGTTGGTCGAATTATAAGCACCCATTACTTGGAACGGCCAAAACCGGTGGAAATAAAATGCTTGAAAATTGTAAGATTTTAATCACTGGCGGTGCGGGGTTTATCGGCTCACACATTGCCACAC
>CBFDAW010000669.1:0-2299 GCA_965602865.1 uncultured Thermoplasmata archaeon | reverse complement strand
GATAACGGAAAGAATTGGAGTGATTGGGAAGGTATTATTGGATTGAAACCAGGTAAGAGCATAACACCACAAGATTTAGTTTTCTTGGAGGAAGGAACGAATAATCTCATCAGATGGCAAGCCGGGGACTCGGTGGGGAACGGGCCGGTGGTAAGTGACGAATACAGAATATTAATCGATACTGAAGCCGTACGATTTTCAAATGCTTCACCATCAGCCGGTTACGAATCACCTACCGAGGAGGTTGAGGTCGGTATTACGATCTCAGACTTGATCTCCGGTGTTGATGCGTCTACGGTCGAGTATGCGGTCTCAAAAGATGGTGGTGCAGAATGGAGCTCTTGGATGAGTGTGGCAGGGTTAGAGGACGGATCGAGCATCAATATCACTTTAAACCTGACCTTCCCTGACGGTGCCGATAATCGTATCAAATGGCGTGCATCCGATATCGCGGGGAATGGCCCCGTGGAATCCAAATCATATATGGTGATAGTTAATACCTGGCTGCAAACACTGATCCCTCGGGTGAAGCTCTGGAGCCCGCCGAACGGCTCGATCATCACAACAACAGCCGTGGAACTTATCTGGAGGCTTGAAAACCAGAATTTGTTGAATGTTACTTATGATCTATATATAGATACCGTCACTCCACCGAATGCTACTGAAGAAATTGGACTTATGAACACGAGTCTCTTGATTACTGACCTTTCAGACGGAGAGACATATTACTGGACTGTAATTCCGAATGTTGGCTCGGATGAAGGTAGCTGTGTGTCCGGCATATGGACATTCACCATAGACACAAGCGTTCCTGTTCCTTCGGTAACGCTGATCTATCCTGAGAACGGTTCAATAGTTCGATCGATCAAACCAACGTTATCTTGGTCAGTTGAGTATGAAGGCAACGAAATGTTATCATACGATGTATATCTCGATACAAACGATCCTCCAATAGAATACGAAAAATGCTCAAACACATATTTTTTACCCCAAGGCACTCTTGAAGATAATAAAACATACTACTGGAAGGTCAAACCGTGGGCAGGTAATATCCGAGGTCCTGAGTCCGAAACATGGTCGTTCACGGTCAATAAAGATTACATACCACGAATCGAGCTCAGATTAGCTGTTAATCCCGCTTATATCGAACTGGAACCTGGTGATGTGGTATTTGTTAAAGCAATTGTTTATAACCTCGGAGAGTTGACGGATACTATTTCGTTGAGTATAGATGTTCCAGCAGACGCAGATATCGGTGCATTAGTGAACGAACCTAGCACAATGGATGCTATTTCTGAGGGTACTACAGAGTTCAATGTTACGCTAACGATTCCAGAAGATGCAAAAAAGGGAGAAGTATTTTTAATTATTGTAGCAGTTTCCGGGAAGGCTGTAGAATATGACTTGGTGATCGAAGATCAAACGACATTAACAGTTAAGATATTAGGTACGGACGAATCTGAAACCGATAAATCCTCGACTTTGTTCACATTTTTGAACATATTATTTATTATCATTATAATTATCATTATCTTAGCACTGGTAATTTATGTTAATAAACGAAGGAAGCGTGATAAGGAGAAAAAACCTACGAAAGAAGCGGTAACCGTAAAACCCGGTGAGCTTCCCACGGCTGTGATCTCCGTGGGTCAGGCACCAACGGTCGCCCAGCTCCCGGGTTCGGCAGCTGCTAATGTTGCTCAGGAACTACCAACCACGACTTCTACTACACCGGTATTGGTAAGTTCACCATCGGCGGCTCAGGCTCCTGCTTCGCAGCAAATACCGCAGGTTCCCCAGCTTCCGCAGTTGCCGCCGGCGCAGAGTAAAATAATTAAACCCGAGGCTGGTGAGGCTATACCAGTACCCACAGTAGTGACTCCATCTCCAACACTGCAAAGAACACACGATGAATCTCAAAATAAGAACTCAGAAAGGCAATAAGTCAGCTTCACTAAATGATTATATAGCTTGAAAATCATCTTTATTTGCCTTTTTGGGGTAATTTTATGCAGGATACACATATTGTCATGGTCATTACATTAATTATTTTACCGGGATACATTGTAGTTGACAACAATTTTGGTTCTACGAGATCCGGAGATATTCAAACTACTGAGCTATGGGTATAGATTAGGCTTGATTCTTGATTTTGAGTTCATTTTTTTCCCCAAACTTCAATACTTAAATCTTTCCTTCTCACCTTCTCAAGCGAACGACCGAAGTGAGCATTATCACCTCACATTTTCGCTTATTTACCCGGTGGCTCTTTATTATTTTTAATGGGTGAATCATAGGT
>CBFDAW010000668.1:0-2302 GCA_965602865.1 uncultured Thermoplasmata archaeon | reverse complement strand
GACCGTAATCCCTTTCGCTATATTGCCGTGGTGGTGGTCTCGGTGGTGGTCTCGGTGGCGGTTCTTCATAACCATAATCCTCATAACCTCCTCTTCCACGGCCGTGTGGTGGCAGCGGTGGAGGATGGGGTGGTCCCCTGGGTCTTCCACGCGGGCTCCGAGGTTCACCTTTCATTAAGAAAATATCGCGTTTCCCACTTGAATATACGGCTATTGCGATTAAAATTATGAACATAGGCACAAAGGCCAACCAAAATGCCATTCCCGGGCCCCATTCCATTTCATAATCTATTTTAACATCATCAACATAATAATTACCTTCCCCAGAGCTTAAAAATTCACCATTGTATTTGAATGGTTCTGCGGTTTGGTTCATTTGTGCTTTATCAAATTGCTCTTCTAAAGCCGGTGGAAGGCTTATAAAATAATAAATCGGTACTAATAACACAAAGATCATTGCTAATAATAAAAACACCGACCCTATGGCATGAGGTATCTTTCCAATTGCGGCTATAGGTATAACGATAATTGAGATAATAAGGAATATTACTGATATTAAGTAAATATTATATGTAGTATCCATCACATTTTTTACGTCATCAAAACTACCATTGAACATAGCATCATCATATTCAGCGGAATCTTTGTAGGTATAATTAGATATTTTGCCTTCCATAGAGATTTCATTTAAATCATATTCATAGGTGATTTCTCGGGTAAGTTTAGTATCCTCCGGTGTTTCTGAGTAAGTAATCGAATACCATGGATAGGTCATAAATACAAAAATTAGAATCAAAGCAACTACAGCTACTATCAAACCACCGATACATTTTAAAGAAACCTTTGGCGGCTGGCCATATGCACCTCTTTGGTCATCTTCCGGATACCGTCTCTGTGCTGGTGGCGGTGGCGGTCGTCGCCCCCCCCGCCGGGGCTCATAATATTCATCCGAACCATAATCGTCGTACACTTCAATTCCCCTATGAAGCCTTTTTTTAAAATTAATGTCTGTTGGTAAATACATTCCATATATTTATAATTTTAATATTAGAAAAATATTTAATATCCTAATAAATTACCGTTCTTGGAGGCGGTTGTATGGGAGAAAGTATCTTTCCTGAGTGTCCAAAGTGTCATGAAGGGCATATGATACCCTTCTCACGGGGGCAAGACATTTTCGAACTCTGGAAGTGTACGAACTGTGATCATGTAGTCCATAAAAAATCAAATTTTTAATTAGATAACGGGTCTTGCGACAATTTTAATATACCGACCTAACCATCACCCATAATCGATGATTAATAAATTAGAGAATATAATCCGCAAATTTGCATTACATAATGCACTATTACATCATGGTAAAGCAGATGCAAAAGCAGTATTAGGAAAACTTTTAAGAGACCGCCAAGACCTGCGTTCACAAGCTAAGCAGTTATTGGATAAAATTAATCCAATAATTGCCGAGATAAATTCACTTACTGAAAACCAAATTAGATCGGAATTGGAAGAACTAGCGCCCGAGTTGGTCCATAAGAAGAAACAAGAGAAAGAAATGGTACTTCCAGAGCTGCCGAACATCGGCGAATCAGTAGTGATGCGTTTTGCGCCTGGGCCCTCGGGACCATTACATATTGGTCATAGCCGGGCGATTGTATTAAATGACGAATACATAAAACGGTATGATGGAAAATTCATCATTCGATTTGAAGATACGAACCCACAAAATATAGAGTCTGACGCTTATGATATGATTTTAGATGACCTGGCCTGGCTGGGTGTCAAGTACCATGAGGTGTATAAACAAAGTGAGCGTTTTGACATTTATTATAACTGGGCCGAGGAATTACTTAAGCACGGCCACGCATATATGTGTAAGTGTCCTGTTGAACACTGGCGTGAATTAAAATCAAACTCCCAACCTTGCCCCGATCGCGAGTTAAGTGTTGACGAACATTTAGACCGCTGGCAGAAAATGTTAGCACGCGAGTACAAGCCAGGCGAGGCGTCGCTAATGATTAAGACCGACCTATCGCATCCAAATCCCGCGGTACGCGATTTTGTAGGTTTTCGGATCGTTCCGCAGCCGCACCCATTAACGAAAGATAAATACTATGTTTATCCAACATATAATTTCTCGGTGGCTATAGATGATCATTTAATGGAAATGACTCATATCTTACGCGGTAAGGATCATTTAAATAATACCCATAGACAGAGATACATCTATGAATATCTGAACTGGTCTCAACCCGAATTCTTGCATTACGGCTGGGTATCTTTGCCTGATGTTATTTTGAAAACC
>CBFDAW010000667.1:0-2305 GCA_965602865.1 uncultured Thermoplasmata archaeon | reverse complement strand
TTCCAAGAATTCCAAAGATAGTCCTACCAGTTAACTGAAACATACCGCTCACAATAAGAAAGAAGCCTATTACAAGTAAAATATTCGAGAATAGATGTAATTTGGCATTTTTATGGTGAAATATTATTTGCACGAAATTGGAAAAAATAAGTATCAAACCAATTACAATAAAACTAAAAAAAAGAATGTTGGTATTCTCTTTGGCATAACAAAATAAAGGCACATTAGTAAAATAGATATGCTTGCCCCACAAGCCAACCCGGTGCAACCTGCACAGTGAATCATGCCATTTATTTGAATAGTATGACTTCTAAACTTGTTGCACACCGGATGATGTCCCTGGCGCGTTCTCGGATTTGATTTTGTGTGTTGAGTATTATTTGCATGAATTTTCTGGTCGGTACATACATTAATCCAGTTTGGTTTGAATGCCAATGAGATACCAAGTATACAACTGCCCATAAATAAAATACATATGAAAAGTTTATCGAGAATATCGATCTTCATGTCATTTCCGGGGGTGGTTATAACTAATATCAAGATCATTATCGCACTTATGATTGATAGAATTAAGTAAAAAAATACAGTTTTTTCCTGATTCAAATAAGATTCCTCAATTTTGTCAAGACTTTTTGTTTAGCATAATGCCGGTATAAATTTCTTTTAAGCTTTTTTCTGGAAAATACTCCTGCAATATTTCTTGAAATGGAACCATACCGTTCTCGATAACATCTGTATAATTCCTCTTGTACTTGCTTGCGCGATAATGTCTCGGTGGGCATGATTGCATGCGCCATATCGTAGTTAGCGTAATTATCATCATCGATCCAGCCATTCATTTTTGCAGTTTTAAAATATGGTGTACCCGGAAACGGCGTGAGGGGGGTGTATATCGAGAAATCAGAGCCTAGTTCTGAGGAAAATTTTCGTAATTGTTCAATGGATAATGCCGTGTCCTTTCGACTACCGATTACAAACATGGAATGCGAGAAAATATCGTTTTCGTTCAGAATTTTGACAGCTTTATATGCCTCTGGGACTCGTATTCCCTTTTTATATTCTTTTAGCCTAGCTTCCGAATTACTTTCCACACCCATCATCACCCAGTAATTACCCACTTCTCTAAGTTTTGCCACCAAGTCAGGGTTTTTAACAACATCATCAACACGTGCTTGGAAAAAGAGCATAATATCTTCTACGAATTTTTTCTTCTTTAATCCCTGGTATAATTCTTTACCGCGAGTTTTGTATTCAAAGTTGTCATCGGAGAACCATAGAAATTGTCCGCCAAAGTTTTCATGTAGATATTCTAATTCATCCACGATACGTTTAATTGATTTGGTTCTCCATCTTCTTCCCCAGTGCTTCCATTGCGTGCAAAACGAGCATTTATGAATGCATCCGCGCGCACCTTCCAGAACCATGAACCTCACGTTTTTCCCCGCCATCATGGTGAAATGATATTTCTTTACCTCATCTTCGACCAAATGATAGGCAGGGTATGGAAGTGTATCCAAGTTTTCGATTAGTGGTCGATTTGGTGTGTGGATGATTTTTCCATTATTTTTGAATGATAAACCTTTTACTCTATTGATGTCTTTACCATTTCTTAATGCCTTAATCAATTCCACCAGTGTAATTTCCCCTTCACCTCTCACTATATAATCGATCTCAGGGAAATCATTTAACGATTCTTCAGGGACATAAGAAAAATGTAAACCTCCAGTTATAGTGACAATTTTATTATTTATTTTTTTTGCAATCTCCACCACTCGCGCACAAGCATAAGCATTACATGTGAACCCTGATACTGCAACGATCGATGGCGCAAAAGATTCAATATATTTTTCAACGTCATCCCAACTGCTTTTTCTTGCCTGGGAATCATAGACTTTAATTTCCATATCTGGTAGTTCTCTTTCAATATATGCTGCTAAAATAAGTAGCCCAGTGGGCGGTGGTAGGTACTCACCCATCACAAACCAGTAATCTTTTGGTGGCTCGAGAAATAAAATTTTTGAAATCTTATTTTTCATTGATGGGAGTAAATCGAATGTCATTTAAAAACATTCCTCTAGGGTGCAAATAAAAATAATTATATAACTGCTATTATGCGTTTTTAATAGGATGATTATATTGATTTTTAATTGCCAGGTAAAATCCCAACCTCCAAACTCAAAAATATCAAGTATTGCATCTACTTTTGGATTTTAATTTTGGTGTTTTCTTTGAGTTTGGTTATTTTTGGATTTGGGATTTACCCTTATCTTTTACTCTACAAATAATAAAATAAAAAAATAGATTA
>CBFDAW010000666.1:0-2309 GCA_965602865.1 uncultured Thermoplasmata archaeon | reverse complement strand
TTCTGCATGAAAAATGGCATATAATCATTGCATATATGTTTTGGTGCAGGAATCGTAACATTTCAAAATCACTGAAATTTCGAGCTTTTAATTTATTATTGGAAATGTTCCGGCATAGTGGGATGTTACCGGGGGCGAGAGTATATGAATGATCAGGTTGTTTGGAGCTGAGATATTCGTGGGGGTTGGCGAAATACAGGATATTTCTCGCTCATATTTGATCAAATTCCCAGTTATTCATAAAAGATCTAGTTCATTTCCCCTCCTGTCCCGGAAGCTACCTAGCTGTGGGTATTCATTTCCGAGCGTTTTTTTTATGTATTCAAGGGCAATATACTCTAAAATCCTGCCTTTAAAATCGTTCCATTCAGAGATTATTTTATCTTCTATCATTTCATAATTGTCGATTAAATAATGGCTCATATTCCTGTATATGAACCTGAAGTAGAATCTAAAAAAATTATCCTTCAATTAGATCATAGAGATAAGGTGAAAGAGAGCTCGGAGAGATATGTGCGGCATCACCTATCTCCGACTTAGTGGCTTTACCTCTTGCCATCGCCGAAAGGATCTCGTAATAAGTAGCATGCTCTTTACCGAATTCCTCGATCAATATGTCCCTTATCTCATATCTCAGCGGTGCAAGATCGCTCAATATTAGTTTCTCAAGCGCCTCATCAAATGATTTGACCTCATACTTTTCCATGAGCTTGTAATTGTAGATAGTACCTCTAAAAAGGCAGTAAATATCTCTGAAACTCGTCAAAGGTAACGATGATGTCCTTTTTATATCCCAGCAAAAACACTAATAGTTCACCGGCGGTCCTGAAGTGTATGTATTCTGGATGACCGAAAACCTCTTTTATGTACTCTTCATACTCGGAAAGTAGAATATTCCAGCTTTTATCGGGGTCCACGAATAGATAAAGTGATCTTTTGTCTTTTGAGAACTGTTTTATAAGCTCTGTCTTTCCGACCCGTCTTTTTCCCGTTATAACGACAAAAGAAGGTTTATTCCGATGTAGTGTTTCCAGAAGCTCCAGCTCTTTCTTTCGGTTGTAGAATTTCAGAGCGATCACCTAATGGTTATGTTTATAATGATTGTAAATATAATTATATTTAAATATTATGTGGCGATAGGTGATTGTAGGCAAGGATGGTCCGGTGAGATTAAATGATAGAATTTCGGGGGAGTTGGTGAGATATTTGAGATAATATCTTGCATATAACAATAGATGGTGATTATTGTTTAATGATCTTATAATAGGGATTTCAACTAGTTTATAGGATACGAAAGTTATTTATCTAATTTATCACATTTACTATTTGTTGATAAATATAGTAAAAGTGAAAAAATGGCAACGAATAATCCATTTAATAGAGGTATACCAGATCCTGACGGGATCATCGGAAGATATGAGCAAATAAGGATTTTCAAGAGTTATTTGGATGCAACTATAAATCAAAAACCAATATCAATGTCAGTTATTGGGATCAGGGGTATCGGTAAAACAACACTTTTGAGAAAATATGAAAGTATAGTCGAAAATTCAAAGGGAATTGCAATTAGAATTGATATGCTTGAAGGTGACGATCTGGAATCGATCTGCAAAAAAATCTTATATGAACTCTCATTAAAAATCAGAGAGAAATCCATGCTGAAAATATTATCGAACAAGATCGCTTTGTTTTTAAAAAATTTTAGTGTCGAAATCAAATATGGTGATTTCGGATTAAAAATAGAGACCCTACACGACCGAGAGCAGGTCCTATCGGCTATTCTTAAAGAAAAATTGATCCCGGTTTGGAGTAATGTTAGGAAAGAAGTATCATCAATAGTTTTTCTAATCGATGAATCGGAATATTTGGAAAATATCACTGGTGCTCTGATGTTTCTACGCAATGTGTTCTCTCGGTTAGGCGAATTAGATTGTGGATATTCTCTAGTGCTCTCTGGTAAACTAACTTTTCATAGGAAAATGTCTGATTTGTTTTCGCCATTAACACGATTTTTTCATCCTTTAGAGTTAGGACCATTGACTGGAGATGAGGTTAAAGAGCTGATAACCTCGGAACTAGCCAAAACTTCGGTTAAAATGTCGGATAAATGCGTA
The DNA here is from genome assembly GCA_965602865.1 of uncultured Thermoplasmata archaeon. Classification (GTDB taxonomy): domain Archaea; phylum Thermoplasmatota; class Penumbrarchaeia; order JAEHCK01; family JAEHCK01; genus CBFDAW01. The sequence goes on along the minus strand of CBFDAW010000666.1, from coordinate 195 downwards.
AAACTCATATTGAAAGAATCTAATGGGCACCCATATATTGTAGTTACTATATGTTGGGTACTCTTTGATAGGCTGCCTCAAGCAGATGAAGTCATCACAGAGCGCCATTTTAAAGCATGTTTGCCGTCTATTATAGGAATGTTATCTCGAGAACTTTTTAAAGGCATGTATGAAAAAGCACCACAGTATGAACAG
>CBFDAW010000665.1:0-2310 GCA_965602865.1 uncultured Thermoplasmata archaeon | reverse complement strand
TCAAATTCTATTTTGTGTTTATAAAAGTCACTATTATCTGATTCTATGGATTCCCGCGCACTTACCCAAGATGTTTCACTTGCAGGAGCGTCCTTAAGTTTTGAGGTATCCCAGGGGATGGCATGAAATTTATCGAAAACGTCCAAAAATACATCTAGACCACCATATTTCGCAATTTTTTTAACGTGATCAATAATGGGCTGCTGCTCTGATACACCAAAGCCCGGCTGTTTATTTATTTGCGGATCATATATACCATTTTGAGCTAGTTCCAGACCGCCGAGCTCGATGGCAAACTTTTTTATGATCTCGTTTAATCCCATCATCCTAGCGAAGGTTATCTTGGTTTTTTTCTTGGTGATCTTTTTCATACTACTTTTACAATTGATAATCGATTTTTCCAAACCATTTTTTATCTCGGTTACAAAACCAGTATATACGATAGAGAACTCAGGTCCCTGGCTTTTATCTTGATCGTAAAATCCGAAATAGATTTTCGCTTTATAGCCAACCTCGATCGGCATTTCACCGCCTATTCCATGCCGTACCTCGAGGTCGCAGCTGTTTACCGATGCATCGAGCTTTGAGGTGACGGTAAGATGTGAGATATAGATGTCTGAAGATACCAAGTTATTTTCCGAGGGTTTCTCCGTATCCAAAAATATGTTCGGCGAGAAGGCTGATTTCAGCTCGGAGGAATCCGGGCCATAGAATTCTACCTTATAAAATGGTCGTGAATGATCAAGAACCGCCATCTGCAAACCCCTAAATGTTTTTATATTTATAACTGAAGGTAGTTTTTAAGTTCTATTATATGCGTTAATAAGTTTATTGGGATTTAAAATTTAGTATAAATGAAAAAAATATTATATAAGAACCATTTTGACGATGACTATTAGATTAGGGTTAATGAACAATTAGGGGATCTTCATGCCATCTAATGAAAAAATCACTCTTGCCCACGGCGCTGGAGGACGAGTAATGCAGGAGTTGATCGCAAAGCGGATCTTAAGCCAGTTCTCCGAAGCAGCACGAAAAAAGCTGAATATCGAAGTATCCTTGGCAGACCTAGACGACTCCGCGGTGGTCGAGGACATAGTATTCACCACGGATTCCCACACCGTAAAACCGCTTTTCTTTCCCGGTGGCGATATTGGCTCGTTATCAGTCGCTGGGACGCTCAATGCTCTCTCTGTGATGGGGGTCCCACCGTTGGCACTTTCGTGCGGGTTCGTTCTCGAAGAGGGCTTTGCCGTGTTCGAACTTGATCGGATCATTACCAGCATGGGCGCTTCCAGCAAAAAAGCCGGCGTACCTATAATCACCGGCGATACGAAGGTTGTGGAGCGCGGCGCATTGGAAAAAATGTTCATCAATACATCAGGGATTGGTAAACGCACCGGGGACTTGGATAGAAATATCGAGATTGTGAAAGAGTACCGTGAGTTCGAAGGTCGATGGCTTAAGGACTCAAACATCAAACCCGGTGATAAGATCATACTCACAGGCAGCATTGGCGATCATGGTATTGCGTTGTTATCCTACCGAGAAGGTTACGGTTTCGAGACCGAGTTGAAGAGCGATGTTTCGCCGTTGAACAAGATGTTACAAGCATGTATTGAAGTAGGTGGGATTGTTGCCATGAAAGACCCGACCCGGGGTGGGCTGGCAAATGCTTTAAACGAATGGTCGGAAAAAGCAAGAGCCGGTATTGAGGTTCTGGAAGAAACGATACCCATTAAACCACCGGTCCATGCCGCCTGTGAAATGCTGGGGATGGACCCGTTGACTATCGGTAACGAGGGTAAAGCGATTATTGGTGTAGTTCCCGAGCTGGCAGAGGATGTGCTCAAAGCTGTGAAAAAATTTACCGAGGGCAGTGAGGCGGCTATCATTGGTGAAGTGAAGAGCCAGGATACCATTAAAGGTGTGGTGCTGGAAACGCTTATGGGGGGTAAACGTATAGTGGATGCACCGGCGGGTGATCCCGTGCCGAGGATTTGTTGAAACTAGAATAAATTATCTTCCAGTGCAAAACCCGCTTTAAATTTAAATGTAGTTTTCCCAGCTAAAAAGCCAACAATTGGCATAAAAATGCTCACTAATCCAAAACCAAAACAAAGTGCGCCGTCTGCAGTGACTAATATATCCCCAGTTTGAGCACCAAGTAACCCAACAAGAGCCATAACCGTAATGACTCTTGAAATTAAACAAGCAAATCCAACAAACAATCCGGACCATTTTCCAAAATTCATGCCCACATAAATAATGTATACATAAATGAGAATCGTAAACAATGTACTTAAACCT
>CBFDAW010000664.1:0-2312 GCA_965602865.1 uncultured Thermoplasmata archaeon | reverse complement strand
GTTTTGAAGGTATTAACTAAAATCTTGAAAATCAAGATTGATTTCTCAGAGCTGGAGATTAAAGCGAACCAGATTGATAAAATAACCTCACAGATCCGTGAAATCGAACCGCCGAAGATGAAAAAGAAAGATGATGACCTGCATTATATCGGTTAAATCGTATACCTAGCTATTTTTGTAGTTCAAGCAAAAAAGTTAAACTTAACAAAACCATTTGGGGTTAGGCTTTGGTGAACCAATATGGTGGATCTAAAGATCGAAAATATAATAGCTACGATCGATTTTAATGCTAACCTGGATCTTAAAAAGATCTCCGAATCAGTGGACAGTGCCGAGTATAATCCTGACCAGTTTCCCGGGTTGATCTATAAATTACGAAGCCCGAAAACCATTACATTGATTTTCTCCAGGGGACATTGTGTTTGTTCGGGTTCCACTGATGTAGCGAGCGCCAAAGCAGCGCTGACCATAATTTATAAGAAACTGAAGGATCTTAATATCATCGATTTAAAAACACCACCCAAGATCGCAATTAAAGATATCATAACATCATACAAATTTGGTAAACCGTTAGCTCTTGAAAATATCTCTAAGAAATTACCAGCTTCGAAAGTCGAATACCACCCACGAGATTTTCCGGGCTTGGTATATCATGATACAACAACAGATATCAAGGTATTGATGTTCAACTCGGGCACAATAGTCGGATACGGTAATCCGTTCCTATTCGAGCTTGAGCAATTGATGGCCGACCTTGAGCAATATTATACATAAATTAACGATTAATTTTAATCGAGATTTAATTGATGGCGGTATCAAATGAAAGTCCCCATATTAGATAATCATCTTCATTTGGACCCTGCCGGTGCCGGGGCGTCCGCCATCTCCGAGTTTGCGCGTGCTGGCGGGACGCATATTATTCTTTGCCATAAACCATATAAACAAGCCCCGATCAAAAGAGCAGCGGATTATGAGAAAGCGTTCGGAATCACGTTAGAGCTGGCGGAGAAGGTGCGGAAAGAGACCGAGGTGACGGTTTGGGTCACATTGGGTCCGTACCCGGTGGAGCTGCTGCATCTTGCGGAAAAAATGCCCCTCGCTCAGGCAAAGGAGATTTTGCTCGCTGGTATGGACCGTGCCGGCGAGTTCGTAAGAGCCGGTGCAGCCATCGGGCTGGGCGAGATAGGGAGACCGCATTTTGATGTTCCACCGGAGATTCTGGCGGCGTCTAATGAAATTCTATTATATGGCATGGAGCTGGCGCGTGAGCTCGGGTGTGCTGCAGTCTTACATACCGAGTCCGGAACACCTGAGGTGTGCCGGGAGTTGGCATGTTTGGCAGACCGCGCCGGGCTGCCAAGAGCGCGGGTGGTGAAGCATTACTCGCCGCCGTTGATCACCGAGGACGCTAACTCTGGATTGTTCCCGTCGGTGCTGGCATCTGAAAAAAATATTACTAAAGCCGCCGCATTGGGCACACGGTTTTTAATGGAGACGGATTTTCTGGATGACCCGAGCCGCCCCGGGGCAGTGCTCGGGGTTAAGACAGTACCGAAACGCACGCTTAAGCTGTTGAATGAGAAGATCTTGACCGAAGAGGATATATTTACCATCCACCAGCAGAACCCGAAACGTGTGTATGGGGTAGAGGTTGAGGTTTAGATAATTTAATTATGTAATATAGTGGTACCTCTTCGGATAAATATATTACATTTAATAATTTATAAATTGAAAAATACTGGCACTCCAAAGAAAAATTGTCACAATTATAAGCAATAATAAAGAAATTGAAGTTACAAAGTGATCCATTTTATCCCTCAAAATTTTCCCATAATTCGGATGGAGATGGAGCTAAATCTGCCATAACTAAAACACCATATATTGTTAATACTGCTGCCAAAGCTTTTACTAATCGTTTTTTTTTAAGTTTTTGCATCTTCAATTTTTTATGGTAAAGATTTCCTCTTCAAGTTCTACCAATTTATTATTATGTATTGGGCATCTTTTTATGATTCTCATCTTTTATAGAATTAAATCAAGTAGCTATTTTAAGAGCGATTCTGTTTTTACTTTCCAGTTTTACTAATAATTTGTCTCCTTTCTTAAGATTCAATGATTGTTCAATTTGTTTAGGAATTCTCATTGTGAGATTTTTACCATCTGAACTTAAAATCCTTTCAAAATCAACTGAAGCATCAGATTCATAAAGCGCTTTTCTAAAATTCTCTTTAGCTTTTGCTACATCGTCTATATTGAATATAATCTTCGAGCATTTTGGGCATTTATAGGCTGGAAGGTCTTTAATTACAATT
>CBFDAW010000663.1:0-2315 GCA_965602865.1 uncultured Thermoplasmata archaeon | reverse complement strand
CCCAACAGCTAAAAATCAAAAGGATTTTACCAACACCGTTTGTTCCGCACACGTTCAGTGATTATGAAAAAATATTCTGAAGTTATCTGGAACGGTGAACCCATTTTTAAAAAACTTTCAAAAAAATATTAGTGACGTGCATTATTTAATATAAGCAGATGATATAAACCGATCTAGATTTGATTCTAACTTTTGATAAAAATGAATGTTAATATTTTCAAATTATATACCTACATTTGACATTGAATAAATCTTCCTAATAATGTATTATAAAAACCTCTGGGATTCAAATATTGAAAATACTATGCTACTTTTTTTCAATTTGTGCAAAATATAACTTTATTTACTCTGTAATTATCAAATAAAGACTAAATAATACAAATTTATTATCAACCGTTACATCTAATTAGAACAAATAAATAAAATTATAAAACAATTTGTGATGATTTATATGACAGTTTTTATACCGTTTAGTCATAGAGAATTTGGTCCATTAGGCCCAAAAAGTGCAGCTATCATTAACAAAGCTGATGAATATAGCGCAACAAATTATACGCCCTATCCATTTGTTGTGGAACGTGCAAAGGGGCCTTGGTTGTTTGACCCCGATGGGAATAAAGCCCTAGATTTTTTATCCGCATATTCTGCAATATTAACTCATGGTCATCAGGATGTGATTCGGGCGGTCCAGGATGAAATGAATAACGGCTCGGACCTTGTCAGTAGGGCACTTTATTCTAAGCAATTTGCTGATTTTGTTAAAAAAGTTGCCGAGGTTACCGGATACGCAAGAGTACTTCCAAAAAGTGATGGAGGTTCGGCAACAGACTCCGCGATTAGTGGGCTATTAATGCATGGCCATGAAAGAGGTATAAAACATCCCGAAGTAATTCTTACTAAGAACTATTTTCATGGCAGGACCTGGATCTTTGCTTCAAACGCATTTTTTGATCCCAGCCAATCGGCTCGAAGAGTACCTCGAGCACCTGGCGTTGTGGTGGTAGATGATGATATCGATGCAATTAAATCGGCAATTAATGAAAATACCATTGGTATTTTTATTGAAACACATAAAGGTGAAGGTGGACCATTGTTTTCAACAAAAGAGCATTACATGTCAATTAGAGAACTTGCAAATGAAAAAGAGCTGTTCTTAGGCGCAGACGAGATCCAAACAGGTCTTGGAAGATGTGGATATATTATGGCCTGGCAGGAATTTGGTGAAACTGCACGGCCAGATTTTGTTACTTTGGGTAAAGCATTAGGCGGTGGTATTATACCAGTTTCTGCAGTTGTGGGAAACGAAGAGTTTATGAAAATATACGAACCGGGCTGTGATGGTAGTACGTTCGGTGGTTACCCATTAGCTTGTGTCGCAGCATGTGCAGCACTGAATTATATTGTTTCAGAAAAAATACCTGAGAAAGCAAAAGAGCTTGGGGAGTATTTTGTTAAAAAATTAAAAGAGATACCAGGCATCAATGTGGATAATCGTGGTCTATTAATTCGAGTTGAGATTAAAGGAGTAGAAACTGCTAAATATAGGTGCTTGGAAATGTTGCTTGGTAAAGATAGGGATCCACGCATATTCATGAAACACGGTCATTCTGATACAAAAGCAAAAGTAGCTTATACTCGAATCGCACCTCCACCGGGTGCAATGACAAAAGAATTAATTGATCTGGCAGTTGAAAAAACTATTTCACCAGTTTTATCACAAACTAGTAAATGATAATTGAAGTCTAAATAGAATTATATTATGTTGATAAGTTAATAGAGTCAAAGGCCTACATAGTCTAAGAAGTCTAATGAATTTTCGATAATAGGAATAACCGAAACGGAAAATTTTCTATTAATTATTATGCCCTATGAAAATCTAAATGTTTATAATAAGGTTATGGATATTATGGGTCAACAAGAAGTTTATAATTTTCTAAAGAAACACTCAACACATTGGTTTACATCCAAAGATGTCTGCAATCGGATTGATATGTCTCTTGGCTCTGTCACAGTGAGCTTAAAAAAAATGCGGGAGAATAACGAAATATTTTATAAAAAAATAGGAATAAAACAAGGAAACAAAAAAGGATATTTATATAAATTTAAGAAATAAATTCCAAAAACGGAGAATAAAGATATGGACTATCTAATGTTCTCTTTAACGGAAATATATGCTTTGATCATTCTTTCATTGTTTATTTTTTTATTATATTGTATATGCCGACGGATTTGCATGAAAAGTCTAAATTAATAATATATATTAACCTGAGTATCGGCTAAGTTAGTAACGAGGCACTTTTTATCAAAATTTTTTC
>CBFDAW010000662.1:0-2317 GCA_965602865.1 uncultured Thermoplasmata archaeon | reverse complement strand
TGAATCGGGAATGGCCACTGTTTGAAAAACAACATTAAATGTTCCGCACACTATTTAACGATTATATCTCAATAATTCAGTTGGAAAAATAAATAAAGCTGTAAGAAATTAGATTAATGTAAAATTAAATAACCTAAAAACTTTAAGTAAGATTAAATATTCAAGCTTCTGAAAGGAGTGGTTCAATGGCCGAAGTTTGTGAGATGCCAGCTTTTTATACAGTACCTGAAGAAATTAAAGAAATACTAACTTCAATACAAATAATAGCTATCGTAGGATTATCACCAAAAGAAGATAGGGATAGCAATCAAGTGGCAAAATACCTTCAACAGCAGGGTTTTAAAGTAATACCCGTTAACCCAATGCACCCTGAAATACTTGGATTAAAATCATATGCAAACTTGAATGACATTCCCGACAAGATTGATCTGGTAGATATATTTCGAAAACCCAGCGCGGTTCCAGAAATCGTTGATGACGCGATTGGAATAGGTGCGAAAGTTATTTGGATGCAGGAAGGGATCGTGCATAATGAATCCGCTAAAAAAGCCAAAGATGCTAATTTAAAGGTTGTAATGAGTAAATGTATAATGAAAGAGCATAAAAGAATGATGGAAACTCAAGTCAAAGATGAATATAAATAAAATAATATCTTTGGATTTGATAGTATTCCTTTGAGTTTTGCAGTATTTGGGGATTTAAATTCTGAATTTAATCATATTTTAAAAAAAATAGTAGATTGTAGTGATCATATGGGCTTAATGGATTTATTCAAATTAAAAAAATGGCAACCCGACTTGGACCGAGAGCCACCACCTAAGAACAAATACCCGGATCATATTTTTACCTTAAGTGAAAAAAAGTTTGATAAATTCATCAATAAATATCCGATATCTATCGTAGATTTTTGGGCGGCTTGGTGCCAACCGTGTAGAACATTGACGCCGAGGTTGAGACAATTATCAAAAATGTATAAGGGTAAAGTAGCTTTTGGAAAACTTAATATCGATAATAATAAACAAATAGCCAAACGATTCCATATTCTTGGCATACCCAATATTATCTTCTTCAGCTATGGTGAAAAAGTAACAAATCTCACGGGTGTCAAGCCAATTAATGAGATACAGGATAAAATTGATGAAATATTAGAAAAGTTTAAAAGTTAGGCAAAAGATGCAAAGAGGAGCAATTAATTAATGTTTTACATAGACCAATACCAAATTTCTCCCAGACTCGGCGTGATAATTACATGCGTAATGATTTAATTTTAATGAATAAAAATGACATTGAGGAGATTAAAAATATTTATCTTCGTATACAAAAGGAAATAATGAAACGGCTGGATGAATTTAACCAACTTTGGGAATCTGGAACCGAGTTAGATATTTTTTCTGAGCTTGTGTTTTGTTTATTAACACCACAATCGAAAGCAAAATCCTGCTGGGCGGCGGTGGAAAATCTTCAAAATAAAAACCTTTTAATAAACGGGCATAAAGACCAGATTACTGAAGAACTGTATGGGGTACGATTTAAATATACAAAAGCGGCAAATATTATCGAGGCTCGAAAACTTTTCGTGGTTGGTGGAGATCTCACCATTAAATTAAAGTTGGAACAATTGGAGGATCCGTATATCATCAGAGACTGGCTGGTTAAGAACATAAAAGGGATGGGAAATAAGGAGGCAAGCCATTTCCTCAGAAATATTGGTAAAGGCACATGGCTAGCTATATTAGATAGACATATACTGAAAAACCTTAAAGCACTTGGTGTGATAAATAATATACCAAATTCAATACCAATTAAACAATATCTTGAGATCGAAAAAAAGATGTCTGATTTTGCTAAAAAGATAGATATACCCTTAACTCACATGGATCTATTACTCTGGTATAAAGAAACTGGTGTGATTTTTAAATAATTATAAATGTCAAAAATTGGTCTTCGTGAGCACCAATTCACCAGTCTTTATCCCTTTTATGGCTCTAATATTATCAGCTAATTTTCTCACTCTACTCGCCCTTCCACGAACCACTAAGACCTCAAGACAGGTTTTTTCGTCAACATGGATATGTGTAGTGAACTCTGTTTCGGAATGATGATGATGCTGAATATGCATAAGTTTATTGGTTACATCCCCCACATGGTGATCATAAACAATGGTCAAAGTCCCGATTACTTCACCTTTTTCTGCTTTTATGTCCGAGTCTATAATCGCCTTTCTCACGAGGTCACGAATCGCCTCGGAACGATTTGTATAACCTTGGGCTTTTATTAAATTATCAAATTTCTCAAGCAGCTCTGGCTCAAATGATAC
>CBFDAW010000661.1:0-2318 GCA_965602865.1 uncultured Thermoplasmata archaeon | reverse complement strand
GCATGAACATACTCCACACTGATCATCGCCGGTTTAGTATCTTCTGCTCTCAAATATTGAAAGATAGCTTCATAGACTCGCAGCTTCATTTCAATATCATTTAATCCTCCAAAATATACAACCCAACCACGCCCATCCTTCCATGATAGACCATGTGTATTGTCATAGGATAAGGTTGCTCCATCCGGGGTGTGTTTATCCAACAATATAACAGCCGCAACCATTTCAGGAGACAACAACCTTCCAGTTTCGTCGTCAGACAGCTTGTTCTCCGCGAATTGGAGACCATTTAAATCAAACTCTAGCGAGGCCTGTTTGGACGCATTTGAATCTAGGGAGACCAATTGAGGCGGTTCTTCCTTAGCTTCGATGATTGGATACAATCCATGCTCAAATAATTCGTTCCGCAATGGGAACGCCTTCCCGTTTTCATCTACCAGTACAGATTGACTATCATGACTCCATACAAGTACAGGAATACGCTCAGTAACCGTAATGTTCACCGTATTTGGTAAATCCAATTCGACAGCAGCGGATGAAAATTCCGTGAATGATTCCAATAGTTTATTTTGGATTTCCAACCGGTCAAGCGTGAAAATCGACTTTCCCGTCACACCCAACACAGAGTTTACATCTCGACTTGTGATGTTATGCAGGCCTGTAATATTAGCCACATCAATACTAAAATCCTGCGAATTCCAACCTATGTAAACCATATAGGACAGCACAACTACCAGAGCAAAAGATATCACCCGCCAGCCAATATGCACCTGAGGCAAGGAAGGCAGCCGCATTTCCGCACCAGTAACATTTAAGGGGACATCTATGCGGCGGTGGTTTTTTTTGTAGTTTCTACCTACACCTACAGCAACTCCACTTGCGATACCACGCATCATGACTGGAGGAGGTGTGTTTGATGGTACTGAACGTCTACGAGTTTTTACCTTTTTCCCATCCTTTGAGTGCTCCTCTCGTCTTTGACGGATCTTATTCGTACGTCGCGGAGAACGGGCTTGACGGTTGATTATCATCCTTCACTCCGGTATCGCCGTTCAATACGATTACGCTCAGCTTTGCGTTCCAACGCCAGTTCAACCAATCGATCTACCAGGGCAGGGTATGGTAAGCCACTCTCCTCCCATAGTTTGGGATACATGCTTATCTTTGTGAATCCTGGGATTGTATTGATTTCATTCAGGTATACTTCACCTGGTTCACCTCTTTGAGATTTGTTCTTTTCGAGCAAAAAATCCACTCGAGCCATACCAGCACAATCTACAGCACGGTATGCTTGCACTGCTAACTGTTGCACCCACTGTGCCAATTCTGGCGGAATCGGTGCTGGGATAATGAGATTTGAGCTATCATCAATATATTACGCTTCGTATGAATAAAATTCACGACTCGGTATAATCTCACCCGGTACAGAGGCCCGCGGTTCTTCATTTCCTAAAACACTGACTTCAATCTCGCGAGCATTCACCCCACGCTCAATCAGCACCCGCCGGTCATAGCATGCAGCCTCTAACAATCCTTCATAAAGATCCGAACGCGAATTACACTTCGTAATACCGACCGAAGAACCCATATTGGCTGGCTTAACAAACAACGGGTAGGTCGCTAACGCTTCAGCTAGACGTGTTATGGAATCAGCATCCTCTTCGATATCGCGCTTCGAAACCACAATAGAATCCAATACAGGAACACCGTTGGCACGCATTACATCTTTAAATACACCCTTATCCATGCCAAGTGATGAGCCAAGAACACCGGCACCAACATATGCAATGTCTGTCAGTTCAAGCAAGCCCTGTAGTGTCCCATCCTCCCCAAAAGTCCCATGCAATACAGGGAAGATAACATCCAGGTTGGTGCATCGTTGTAATATTTCTTTTTGCCCGGTTAAATTTATCGTGTACAACTCCTTACGAGTAGGAATGGGCATTAATACGACCGGATTTAAATTCCGATAATCACCTTCGATCATTGCACCCAAAACATTTTCACCAACCAACCAATCGCCATCGTGGGTGATTCCGATTTGGGTAACTATATATGTGTCCGGATCAAGGGCAGATAGTATTGATCGCGCCGACATGAGCGAGACTTCATGTTCTCCTGAACGTCCACCAAAGATTACACCAATACGGATTTTGCTCTTTTTTTTCATAATCTGCTTACATCAACACAATCAATCCAACAAATCTGACTGGCAGCATCTCTCTATAAAACACTGTTAGATATACTCCATTCACCGACCAATTCGATTTCTAATTCAAGTTCGACACCAAACTTTCTCACTACCGATTTGCGCGCCA
>CBFDAW010000660.1:0-2324 GCA_965602865.1 uncultured Thermoplasmata archaeon | reverse complement strand
TTATTTCTAACCGAACTTAATATCATTGGGGCTAAACCTGTTTTTTTAGAGAGAAGTGAAGAAAAAAGCTCCTCAGAAATATGTTTTAATACTAACAATTATAAAGATATTGATAAACTTTTCTTAATGACGTCAGGAGCAATCACCGAGAACCATGGACAACTAAAAAACAATGATGTACGGTTTTATGTCCTGGGTGGGGAGATATGGTTTACGGATGATGGAGTGTGGTTTGAAGTCAGAGATGAAACTTCGATCATTAGTCCAGAGCCACAACAATTTGTTGAAACAAATTGTCTCGCATCGAAAAACCCTTCGGCTTTTTCAAAATCGAGAGCCATGAGTCGAGAGTCTGGACTGGCGACTGAGAACTGGCGACCGGAACCTATAGAATATAAGAGTGTGGTCCTTAAGCAGGAGTTCATGGGTGCAAATCTGGTAAGACCTATAGGTAAGGAGAAACTAGGATATTACAGTAATTTCTTCTACGGTAACGATTTGTCGAAATGGTATACTGAAGTACCAAATTATCAAGAGATATATTATGAAAATTTGTATGATGGCATTGACTTGAAATACTATATGAATAAAAATGGCTTAAAATACGATTTTCTAGTCCATCCCGGAGCGGATGTTAGCCAAATTAAAATAAAATATAAAGGTGCGGAAGGTTTGGAAATCGATAATATTAAAAATTTAATCATCAAAACATCTATTAAAAATATTGTAGATCGTGACCTATTTATCTATCAAGATTATGCTGGTGTACATTATCCTATTAACGGAAGTTTTATACTTTATGATGATTTAAATTATGGTTTTGAGATTCTAGAAAATTATAACAAACAGGAAGTTCTAATAATAGATCCGTTTTTAAATTATTCTACATGCTTGGGTGGATATAACTATGAAGTTAGTAGTAACATTGTTGTAGATTCTTTTGATAACACATATATAACGGGCATTACAAACTCATTTGATTTTATCCAAACACCTGGTGTAGTTGGTCCTATATATAAGGGGAATTCTGATTGTTTTGTTTTAAAGCTTAATCCATATGGCTCAAAAGTTATCTATTCAACATTTCTTGGGGGCTCTAATTATGATAAAGCATATTCTGTAGAGATAGATAATAGTGAAAATACATTTGTGACAGGTTATACAGCATCAGTGGATTTTCCTGTAACTCATAGTGCAAATAGTACATCACTAAATGGGAGTTATGATGGATTTGTATTTAAACTTAATACTACTGGATCAGAACTGTTATATTCGACATATATTGGCGGTAAAGATTTTGAATTAGCTCACGATATTTCAGTAGATTCAACAGGAAATGCATATGTAGTGGGATATACAACTTCCACTAACTTTCCTACAACTCCTGGGGCATTCGATACATCATTAAATGATAAAAATGATATTTTCATTTTAAAGCTTAATCACAATGGCTCTGAACTTATTTATTCAACATATATTGGTGGAAATGGTAACGATTTTGGGTATAGTATTACAATAGACAATATAGGAAATGCATATATTACGGGATATACGGAGTCAAATGATTTTCCTATATCGTCAATGGCGTTCGACGATACTTTTAATGGCTATGGAGACATGTTCGTTTGTAAGCTAAACCAAAATGGACATGATTTAGATTACTCAACTTATATAGGTGGTATCTGGAGTGAGTGGGGGAATAATATAGTTATTGATTCTGAAGGAAATGCATATATTACGGGTATTGCTCAATCAGATTTTCCAACAACACTGGGAGCATTTGATAGATCATATAATTTGTGTAACGATGCTATCGTATTAAAGTTGAATAATAACGGTTCTAATCTTATTTATTCTACTTACGTTGGCGGGAATGGTAATGACAGTGGTAGCGATCTTGCCCTGGATTCGAAAGGCAATATTCATGTAACAGGATATACCCGGTCAACAAATTTCCCCACGACACCAGATGCATATGACACTTCCTATAATAATATAGAGGATATTTTCATATTTGAACTAGATGAAAATGGGTCAAAAATTATATATTCAACTTTTCTCGGCGGCAACAAGAGCGAAAGTACTAATGGTATCGGATTCGATTCTAATGGTAATATATATATTACAGGACAAACTAATTCATCAAATTTTCCAACTACATCTGGAGTATATGGGACAACATCAAATGGCGGATATGATGTATTTGTGGTAAAATTCTCATATGATCCTTATATTAAAATTAATACATTGTCCCTTTCTAGAAATAATATAAAAACAAACTTAATTTATTCCCGTTTATGCCCATATACTTTCAAAGTCGATCT
>CBFDAW010000659.1:0-2330 GCA_965602865.1 uncultured Thermoplasmata archaeon | reverse complement strand
ATCCATTGAAATTTTCATTATATGCACCAGTTGTGGTTGGAAAACCTGAGGAGCGTGTTTCACCTGTCACATATGAATTACCTAAAGAGTCTACGGCAATGCCTCCAGCTTCCTCTTGACCCCCTCCCCCAACGAATGTTGAGAATAATAATTTTGAGCCATTCCAATTAAACTTACTAACATAAACATCTTGATTATTATTGGAACGATCAAAAGCTCCAGGTGTAGTGGGAAAATCAGTTGCTCTCGTGAAACCTGTCACATAAGCATTCTTGAAATCATCCACTGCAATCCCACGAGAATATTCAGCATCATTTAAAGAACCTCCTAAATATGTTGAATAAATTATAGGATCGATAACAAGAGTATACCTGTGATCGTAATCAATTTGGTATCTAACAATATTATTATTAACTGATAATGCGGCCTGGATAGGAATCCTTTTTTCATTTATTACTTGATAAACGCATAATTTCCCATCACGAATTGAGCCAATGGGTGTTCTGATAAAGATATTACTACCATCGCTTGTGACATCTGAAGAACCTTTATATTGAACACAAATATCATCTACACTACCCCCAGGATGTACAATAAAATCGTATTTCAGTCCATCTTTAGTAGTATAATACCTCAGATCGATGTTGTCATATAAATTTTCATACCAGATCTCTCCATAGTTTGGTACGTTGGTGCACCATTTCTCCGAATTATTGCCATAAAAGAAATTACACTTCCAGCTCAGTTGTTCCATTCCAATTGGAGTTACACTATTCGCACCCACGAACTCCTGCTTTATAATATGTCGATTATACTTCACAGGTTCAGGCGGCTCAAATAAAAAATCATCACCTTGATCCCTAGACCCCGACCCCAGATCCCTTGCTTTATTGTATTCTCGAAGCTCAAACCACACACCATCATCAGTAAACCACACACTCCCACCTTGGTCATAGAACCGAACATTATCATTCTCCAGCTGGCCGGCGTTTGCTGTGAAAGTAGTTGGTGCTTTCGATAAAAAATTATTATCTAAACCTGGATTAAAATCCATCGAGTCATCTGTAACCATTTGATGATGATTATTATTAGATCCATTATCATCAACTTCAGCAAAGGTTTGAACAGTAATTAATAATAGTGATATAATTGAGACAATGGCTATCATTTTAGACATAGCCCTACCCCCTGACACTCTTGAAATATCTTATAAATAGAATATTACTTCCAGTATTTAAAAATGATTAATAAAAATTACTTTTTCAAGTAATTATTTCGCTACACTCTTTCATCATTTTGGTTTTGAGTGTTTAATTGGTTTTTAGTTTCTGGAGGTTCCTGGTTTTGAGGTTGAGTACTTCGTATTTCCAATCCCCCCCAAACCATCAACTAATCGTAACCACTGCTTCCCGGGTGGCTTGCCCGCAGCCCGTGCAAAATGGTGTGCTTACGGACTTGCCACTGTGGCCGAAGAAGCATACAGGGGTTGAGTTGGTGAAATCTTTGATCTAGATGTTAAGCTGCTGATAATGTTGGCAAACGGGGATTATGAACCTGGAGTTACTACCCATTGATCGGATTGTGACATTGTGTGTGGAAGTGGAGCATTCTGTGAAGTATCTCGTTGAGGTTTTGGATAAGGGCTTGGTTTAACATATGGGTTTATTCTAGAAAGCAGCAACTAGTTAGCAACTTCGTTGCAAACACCCTAGATATATATTTGCAACCTAGTTGCAGGCCTCTATATATAAAATAACTCATTTCAATTAATATGGAAAATCAAAATCCTTGGTGGTCCGATGATATAGATATTAATTACGAAGAATGGTTATTTTCAGAGATTAAATGGATACCTGATATAATAAATAAAATAAAACTCAAACCATTTTCATTAAATTTCTTATCAGGCCCCAGACAAGTAGGTAAAACAACCGCTATTAAAATTTTAATTCACCAACTTATTAAGAAAATGCAACCAAAATCTATTTTTTTATTATTTTCAAAATCAAAACAATATATTTTATTATTTGAACTTAAAAAAATCTCATTTTTGGATTCCGATATTACTATATGTTCAATTTTTATTTTTAATCCGTATTTCCAAATCTTGTTCATATTCACCCTTCTCAGCCATCAATACCAGAACCGAGTTTTGGATAATTAAGGTTTGGGCAACAATTCTCCCCCATGAGCATAATGAATAACCTTTTCTTCTTAGACAATTCTCCCCCATGAACATAGTGAATAAATTTTATCCTTCATACCCCTCTTACCATAATTTTCTTCTAGCTTAAAAATACTAGACCATTCTCCCCCGTAAAAGCGTGCCG
>CBFDAW010000658.1:0-2336 GCA_965602865.1 uncultured Thermoplasmata archaeon | reverse complement strand
CTTCAAACTTTACCGAATGCGGGATTAATTATAACTTAAAAATATTAGACGAAAACTCATCAGAAGACTCCGTATTTCAATATGGAGACGTCAAGAAATCGAGTATATAAAGCGGAACACGGCTAGATTCATTCAAATTACTATTAAGTGGATATAAAAAAAGAAATCTTTGATTTCATTTTTGGAGGACCCGTGATTTGCGACGAAAAACAAAAAAAATCAAATTAATGGTTCCGGTACTATCAAATAGCCAGATTATCAGTAAGAATAAACAATTTATATCTTCATTTAAAAAACGTATATTTTTTAATAAAAGTGTTAAGGTATTGTTTTTTATATGTGGTATCTTTGCCACTATATTAGTTTTCTTCATAATTTTATTCCTGTTTTTAGAGGCATATCCTTTTTTTACCGAGGTCAACCTTTGGGAATTTTTATCGGGTACTAAATGGGATCCTGTTGGCGAGCCGCCAAAGTTCGGTGCTTGGCCGTTTATATACGGAACATTAATTGTGACATTAGGTGCATTAATAATAACGATTCCATTGGGAATCGGATGTGCTATTTTTATTTCTCAGCTTGCTACTCCAAGGTTAAAGGTAGTTTTGAAATCAGCAGTGGAGTTACTTGCCGCAATACCTTCAGTGGTTTACGGCTTTTTTGGCTTAGTGATTTTATCAGGTTGGCTGCGCTTGGGCTTCGAGCTGTCGTCCGGTGAATGCTGGCTGGCGGCGTCTATTTTATTGGCAATAATGGCTTTACCATTAATAATCAGCATTTCCGAGGACGCCATTAGTGCAGTACCTAAAGATTACAAAGAAGCATCATTGGCTATAGGTGCCACCAAATGGCAGACAATTAGAAAAGTGATTCTACCTTCAAGCATGTCCGGGACCACTGCCGCAGTTATACTTGGTATGGGCAGGGCGATCGGGGAGACTATGGTGGTGATGATGGTGGCAGGTTCTTCGCCGGGTCTACCCGCGCTATTGCCCCCTGAAGTGTTTGAACCTATAATGCCCATTACCGCAGGTATAGGTATAGAGATGGGTGAAGCCTCGGGACTGCATGCTAACGCATTATTTGCACTGGCGATCATTCTGTTCATAATCGTTCTTATTGTTAATCTAATCGCCAATTTCATCTTAGCTAAAATTAATGAAAGATTCCACCCCACACCCAAGAAATCGAATAGATGGGATCGGATTAGAATGAAGTTCACCCTTTCGGACAAAAAGAGAATAATGATAAAATATTGTGTTTATCTATTATTGGTAATAAGTATATTTTACATATTATTCACCTGGTTTGGTATTTTAGTTTCGGTGCTGATACTCTTTGGGATGATTTCATATTATTATTTTTCAAAACGATTCGCACCTAAAACCTCACACTGGGTTGCATACACAATGGTCATAATTTCGGCAATTATAGTATTAATTATGCTGGGTACAATAATCTATTATATCGTGTCAAATGGAGTTCACGCTCTAAGTTGGGAATTCGTAACTTCACCACCACGAAGCCTTGGCAGGGAGGGTGGGATCTATCCTGCAATTATTGGAACGCTCTATTTAATAGGGGGAGCTGTATTCGTGGCTTTCCCAATAGGAATAGGCGCTGGAATTTATCTTGCGGAATATGCTAAAGAAGGAAGAATCATAAAAATTATTCGAATCGGTATAGATACTCTCAATGGAACTCCTTCGATAGTATTTGGGTTATTTGCACTTACTTTTTTTGTAATCTATTTGGGCTTGGGAATTTCGTTGATAACCGGCCAATTAGTGCTCGGATTGTTAATTCTTCCCACGGTAATAAGAACAACGGAAGAGGCCATAAAAGCCATACCTCAAAGTTTCCGTGAAGGCAGCTTAGCATTAGGTGCAACCAAATGGCAGACCATAAGAAAGATTGTACTACCCAAATCATTACCTGGCATGTTAACCGGAACTATACTGAGTATAGGTCGTGCAGCCGGTGAAACCGCACCCATAATGTTTACCGCTTGTGTATTTAGTCAACGATATGCTCCAAATAGCGTATTCGAGCCTGTTATGGCACTACCAAACCATTTATTTGTACTTATAACCTCGGTGCCGGGAGAAAAAGCTCAAACTAATGCATATGGTACCGCATTGGTGCTGTTATTATTAGTAATGAGTATTTATTTTATTGCGATCGTGATTCGGAATCATTATAGCAAGAAAAGTTAGTAAGATCCAAAAGATAGATCTTGCACATGGCGAGCTACCTAATCCATTTTTAGATAAAATTCAGAAACTCGAAAAACGTATAACTGAACTTGAAAAACAATTGAGCAAGAAGAAATGAGA
>CBFDAW010000657.1:0-2339 GCA_965602865.1 uncultured Thermoplasmata archaeon | reverse complement strand
AATATCGATATACCGGAAGAAAATGAGGACCCCATGATGAAACCGCCTGTACATGTGCTATTCCCCTTGGGTAACGCCGGTGGTAGCCGGCGATTGGTTAAAACCGCGGCGGAAAATAACAAAATAACTGTAGAGATCGGTTCGAGGCGCTGTGTAGAATGCGGGAAACAAAGCATATTCACATTATGTGATTGCGGTGGGCATACGAAAACCATTATAAATAACGGTATAAATAATACAAATTATGGTTCGGGATTTGAAAAACAAGAAATCCACTTGAAGAATATTTTATATCGTGCTCAGAAAAACCTGAACGAGCCACAAATTCCAGACATAAAAGGGGTAATAGGGCTTATTTCAAAATATAAAACACCAGAATCATTAGAGAAAGGGTTTTTACGTGCAAAGCACGATGTGTTTGTGTTCAAGGATGGAACCGTCAGATTTGATATGACTGATGTGCCATTAACACACTTCAAACCAAAGGAAATAGAAACCTCCATCGAGAAGTTACATGAGCTCGGTTACACGCACGATCATAAAAATGAACCATTAACAAACCCTGAGCAGATCGTTGAACTTAAACCGCAAGATCTGATCACCAGCAAGAATTGTGGTGAATATTTAGTTAGAGTTTCAAAATTTATTGATGATTTGTTAATGAAATTCTACAATATGGAATCATATTATAACGCCACCGACTCAAGTGACCTGATAGGCCATATTGTCATGGGTCTTTCACCGCATACTTCCGGGGCGGTCCTTGGGAGGATGATCGGCTACACCAATTCACGAGTTGGTTATGCGCACCCGTTCTTTCATGCTGCAAAACGTAGAAACTGCGATGGTGATGAGGACTGCGTAATGCTGTTTCTGGATGGGTTATTGAATTTTTCGAAATCATACCTTCCCGGTTCCCGGGGAGGTTTTATGGATGCACCTTTGGTTCTTATGACTTACATTAATCCAAATGAGATCGATAAAGAGGCACAAAATGTGGATATCCTACCTCAATACCCGTTAGAATTCTACCAAGCCGCAGAAAAGTATAGACCCCCTAAGGAGCTCGAAAACATTATGGAAACCGTGGGTGATCGCCTCGGAACACCCGGACAATTTCAGAACTTTGGGTTCACATTAGACACTGATGATATCAATATCGGTCCCCGAGAATCTGCTTATACACGCTTGGGTAAAATGGAGGAAAAGATGGATGCACAATTAGGATTAGCCACTCAGATTCGTGCAGTGGATGAGCGTCAAGTTGCCGCAAAGATCATCGAATCGCATTTCCTGCCGGATATGATCGGTAATTTAAGACAGTTCTCCAAACAGCGATTCAGATGCGCCAAATGCCACGCCAAGTTCAGGCGTATCCCATTACAGGGCGTATGTATCCGACGCAAACCTGACGGTAAGATATGTGGTAATAAATTGACAATGACCGTGCATGAGGGTGGTGTTAAAAAATATTTAGAAGTGTCTAAAAACGTCGCAGAACAATTTGATGTGCCTAAATATACACGCCAGCGGATAATTCTTAATGAAAAAGCAATTGATTCAACATTTGAGAACGATAAAGTAAAAAAACTTACGCTGGATGAATTTATTTAAACAGAGAATTCCATTAGTCTATTGACTGATGGTGGAAATGGATTTCTCTATTAAGTTCAATGGACCCTTGGGACCATAAATTAATTCTATTTTCAATATGTAAATATTATAAAATCGGCAAAAACTTATCGATTTCCCATTTAGTAACTTGAGCACGATAATCATCCCATTCCATGTTTTTGACATGAAGGAAATTGTTCAATATATGGTCACCGAGCGTTTTTTTCATAAGATCACTCTTACTTAACTCATGTAAGGCTTCACCGAGATCGCCGGGTAAACTCTTTATGTTCATTTGCTCAATGGTTTTTTTATCAAGTTTATAGATATCTTTTTCCAAAGGTTCAGGTGGATCGATTTTATTTTCAATACCATAATGACCGGCGGCAAGCATAACAGCATATTGTAGATACGGATTCCCCGCAGGATCCGGGTATCGTACCTCGACACGCGTGCTCATCTTTCTGCCGGATGGAATCCGAACCAATGCGCTCCGGTTCATATTCGCCCATGAGATATATGTAGGCGCCTCATAACCGGGTACCAAACGTTTATAGGAGTTCACCCATGAAGCTAGAATTGCACAATTCGCTCGTGAATTTTCTAAAATTCCACCTAAGAAATATAATGCCTCTTTACTTAAACCGTATTTATTATTTTTATTGTAAAATATATTCTTCCAAGGTTCTGTTTGGTCAGAGATTAATGACTGAGGAACATGCATC
>CBFDAW010000656.1:0-2340 GCA_965602865.1 uncultured Thermoplasmata archaeon | reverse complement strand
TCTCTCATCTTCATTTTATTATTTAGGGTAATATTGTTTTTCAACTCACTAAGTTCCTTAGATAATCGCTTCTTATGTATATATAAGTTGATTAATCTATTTATAATTTACTTGTTCATGAAGAGGGGTATAACATTATTTAAACATTGTTTGGTACCTACCATGTTGTACACCAAAAAATTAAATAATTATGTTCTAAAAATAATCAACCACCATAATATTATGACGATTATAATAGCTGGCCCGAGGGTAGGATCGCTTTGATTTTATGATGAAGTTAATCGTTGGTTCGAGGGCTCGTTTGGATCTTCCCACCCTCATGCCAGTGATTACCTACACAAATAAATTGTAACGGTTTAACCAACGATTTTAATTCTCTAGGGCAATTTATGTATCAGTCTCAAATATTTTCGTTTTTCTTCCTTAGCGAGTTCTGCACCCTTGAAGCTCTTTGTAATTTCTGTTAAACGTTCGATCACTTGTTGTAGACTTTGTTTGGTGGGTGAATTTATATTAGCTCCTGTTTGTTTGAATTGATGATTAATAATCGGCATTGCCCGATCTTCACCACCATGGAGTATACAATAATCAGCAATAATCTCTTTTAGGACATCTTTTGGGTCCATAATGTTTTCAACGTGGATAGTATGTTGAGCCATGATCTCGCTTAATCGGTGGAATGATAAGTCAACATTTGCTCCAGTCTTTGCACTTGTATAGTAAAAATCCGAGCTATATTGTTTTGTAAACTCAATTAGACTCTGTTCAGATAATTGCACTTGAGCTCCTAAATCGGCTTTATTTGCCATTATAATAAAGGGTATCACACCAATCGTGTTAAATAATGATAATATCCAATTCTTGAGATTATCTAGAGATGTTTTTGAAGTAAGATCGCACACGAATAGTGCACCATCGGTATTTAGATAGTATCGTTTTAAAAGTGCCCAGTATTCCTGGTCACAATGACCAATCAAATCCCAAATGGTGAGGTTCATATTAATAACATTTTTAGTACCATTATTTTGAATTGTGACCTGCAAATCTTTTTTAAAGATTTTTGCACTGATAGTCGCTATATATTTACCATGAAATTCATCAGTGACAAATCGTTTAAGCAACGAAGTTTTTCCTACTCGTGAGTCACCAATTAAACAGATCTTCTTTTTCATAACTGGAAGTTCATCATTTACCATTTATGTTCAACCTTTATGAAATATTCTTACCTAGAATTGTTCTTTATTACTATTTAGCATTTTTACTATTTATCGTTTACTATTTCTTAAAGGGCATTAATATTACTTATTTATTTTTAAAAATAAAAAAATATCGTTACCTATAATGGATTTTGCGTAGATTTTCGAAACTGTAAGGAATTCTTTTTAATACATTTTAGATATTAAATCCCAACACTAAAATCTTCTGGGTCGATGTTTTTGATAACAATCCCGGCAATAAACAGGTCGGTCCCCATCTGGTTTGAACGGAACCTGAGCCTCCTTACCACAATCCGCACAAACTATATCATGCATCTCTTGTGGTGGACGATCGAAATCCCGTTTTCTTCTATCGTCGTACATTTATTTCATCCACATATTGTAAGTAACTTGAAATTTTCAAATTATTGAGTAGATAAGACTATATTAATATTTAATTATATGCCTCTATCTTTTTTTTATACCAATAAATCGTCGCGGCACCAACTGCAATGAGGCATATTGGAAGCACTATCCAGCAAAGGTCTTGCGATGCCTCTTTTTTCTCTTCGACCCTTACAAGGCTTGAAGTGGTATCTCTCATATCGCCTTTATTAACTACCTTAAGAATAATTTCATAAATCCCGCTGCGTTTATAAGTATGATCTGATAAAATGCCAGTTGAATTTGTACCGTCACCCCAATTCCATAAATAATCCGTTATTCCCCCACCGTTCCTGTCAAATGATCTAGAGGCGTCGACATAGACTGTTAAATCCTCAGTACTGTTTTCGAAGATCGCTTCGGGACCAGTATTTTCTAAGAGAAATGGCCCTTCAAGTTGTTTTGCAAACATTACCTTTGCTTGTCGGCTATTATCACCATCATCACCGTCCATGCCAAAAGTGACTATCACCCGCCCAAATTCATCCACATCACATGTGAAGAAATCACCAAGATCCCGATCAGCGGTACCGCTCGTTCCTGTTGTCCTAATCGAACCGGTATGAACATCCTCGATAATTGGAGTTATCAGAAATTCAATGCTATCGGAAAGTGCATTGGTTGTTATGGCAGCATAAGTGGTCCAATTTGCATCCTCTTTCTCATCAGAGGTCCCGTTCGTATCTTTTGTCCCATACCA
>CBFDAW010000655.1:0-2350 GCA_965602865.1 uncultured Thermoplasmata archaeon | reverse complement strand
TACTTAATTATAATTTATGCTTTATTAAACTTTTGGTTAGGGTTATCTATCAAAATTGATAGATATCGCAACACTGTTGCAACGCTGTTGTTAGGTATTGATAAGAGAATATCAATATAGAAAAACGAAAATTGTTGAAAATGAGATTGATATAAATATATATCAGAGCCCGCTCCTATTTCAGTTTCATTTCGACCGAGCATGTAACCAGTCGGTAACTTACCAATAGGTTTATAGGGAGCTGATGGAAGGGCTGCTTGGCGGCCAACATGTTACACTTTACGCTCCGCGCAAAATGGGTTAATTCTTTCAGTGAAGGAATACCATTTTACACGCAATCCTTGTGCCACGAGGCATGGTATCTCACTGAAAAAAAAGCAACAATTGATACTTTCAAAGAGGCTTTAGACAAAAAAATTATTGCAACACTCTCTGCAGGATTTATAATGGTTTGGGATGAAAAAATACGGTCTCAAATTATCGGGACATGTTAGAAAAGCAATGAAAGCTCTTGAGAACAGGGGTATAGTTGAGGATAACCGTATCAACGATTTTTATCTCAGAGAGTGGTTAAGAAGATTGTAATTTTTTGACATCAAATTTTCAAATACAGCAGGTCGTTATTCGTATATTTTGCCAACATGTTCCGGGTATCCACGATCAATTTCGTATGCATTTTTTTGATTAGCCGATCATAATTCAACTTTTTAAATTCAGTATGGTCGGTGACTATGATCACCGCGTCGCTGCCGATGAACAATGCCTCGGCGCTTTTTTCCGATTTTACACTCCCGGCAGATACCGCCATTGCGGGTATGAACGGGTCGTATACCTTGACCTTGGCGCCGCGTTCACTGAGATCGTTGATAATATCGATTGCCGGCGACTCGCGGATATCGCTTATATCCTTCTTGTACGCCACACCCAGGATACCTATGGTTGAATTTTTAAGTGTGCTTTTCAATTTGGTCAGTCCTTCTTCTACTAGGTTCACGGTGTGGACCTTCATGTAATCATTGATCTCTCCTGAAAGCTCGATGAACTGCGGCCGCATGCCTTTATGTCGTGCTGCAAATGATAGATAATACGGGTCCAATGGTATACAATGCCCGCCAACGCCCGGGCCAGGTTGGAATGGCATGAAACCGAACGGCTTCGTGGAGCTTGCCGCCAGGACCTCGCGGATATCGATATCCAGTTTTCTAAAGATCAGCGCCATCTCGTTCACCAATGCGATATTTACATGCCTGAATATGTTCTCCATCAATTTCGTGGACTCGGCGGTACGTGAATTACTCACACTAACCACCCCGGCTTGGACCACCGTGGAATACAACATTGCCGCAATTTCCGTATCCTTCGGTGTCAGACCACCTACTACTTTTGGTGTATTACTAATTCCGTATTTCCGGTTCCCGGGGTCCATGCGCTCCGGTGAAAACGCAAGCCCGAAATCCGAGCCTGCCAAAAGACCGGACTTATCCTCGAGCCAGCACTTCAGGTAATCCTCGGTCGTCCCCGGAAATGTCGTGCTCTCCAAGATCACAAATTGACCCTTGCGAAGGTGCTGTGAGATCGTGACCGAGGCGGACTTGATATATTTCAGCTCCGGGGTTTTATCCTTTTGCAAAGGTGTGGGGACGCAAATTATTATAAAATCCGCTTCTGATAAAAGCTTGGAGTCGGTACTTGGTAGGAATGATTTCTTTAATATGGATTGTATCGTTTCATCGGAGATGCCGGTGATATACGATCTCCCATGCGTTATCTTGGCTATTGCGTCCTCGGAAATATCGTAGCCGATCACATCGAAAATCTTGGAAAATTCCACGGCTAACGGCAAACCCACATAACCCATACCCATGATCGCGAGCTTTGCATCCTTGGTGAGTATCTTCTTTTTTAAGGTTTCATATATATTTTCTGTCATGATTCATCACTTGCGAAGTTATTTATCGATTTCAGGCTTGGACCGGAGCACCAATCATCGTGATTTCTACGATGATGATTAATTCAAAACGTCAAAAAGCGTGCCCGCACCACTGGTCAATAAACCAGTGGCTTGCTCGGCTAACTTCGTTAGCCTCGGCACCCACGCTTTTCGAAAAATTTATGGTCCCAAAGGTACATTGAACTTATTAGAGAATTCCATTTCCACCATCAGTCAATAGACTGATGGAATTCTCTGTTTAAATATTCTTCTGTTACGATCCGATCTTATAGGCTGTTTACTCGTTATCTTTAGATTTTGAAATATTCGAATTTGCCCTAAAATCCGACATTTTTCGCTCTGTCAATATGGGGTCAAAATGGCGTTAGATTTTTAGAATTTAGACAGCCAACCTTCCAA
>CBFDAW010000654.1:0-2356 GCA_965602865.1 uncultured Thermoplasmata archaeon | reverse complement strand
AATTAGATCCAGAATCTATATTACCAGAAACTATTTTAAATAACAATTTTGCAAGCCGGAATATATTTGTTAGCTCACCGTTTACTTTATGGATAGATATCTCAGTTACCATTGAAGCATCAAACGTTAATCCGGTTGTTGGTGAAAGTGTAAATATCACTACAGGACTAACAAACGCCGGGAATAAGGATACGCCAGAGTTCCTGGTAAAGTTCTATGATAATGACAAGCCAATATTCGAAAAGACAATCACGGTAAAACGCGAGTCTGGAACCATTATCAATTTTTCGTGGGTAGCCACCGGAGGTACTCATAATATCTCGGTAATTGTGGATCGTGAGAATATCACGGGTGATCTGGATCTTGCAAGTAATATGGCATTTTTAACAATTATAACTCAAAATACACCCGGTGACGAAGATTTAATCGGAGATAGTGATGAGGCTAAGGCGGATCGGGGGCTTTTAAATTTATTCATCTTAATAATACTAATCGTTATACTTTGTATCATTGCATCCATAATCGTTATTCAAAGAACACAAAAAACCGCGGGCATTCAGAAAAAAGAAGGTAAAAAAGATGAAAAGGGTGACGAAGAAATAGATATTGATTCTATGCTGGAGTTATTAGAAAAAGAGCATAAGAACAAAAAGGTCCCCGATGATGTATACGAGGATATGAAAGAGAGGTTAGAATTTAATCGATAAGTGAGAGGCAATTTTAAATGGTTAGTATATATTATATTGAATGATGAAGATATTTTCACGAGCAGAGGGAGCAAATAGAACTCGTAAGATGTTGGAAAATTATATTTTATCCCATCCCGGGGCTACAATTAGTCTTTTAAAGAGAATATTTCAAATTCCGATCGGTAGCTTGAGGTATCATTTAGATGTGCTTGAACGAAAGGGTATAATTATCCACCAGCTAATAAATAACACCAAGCGATATTATGGTATTGGCACCGATAAGGGTTTATCGGATGACCAAAGAAGATTAATTTATCTTATGAAGATCCGACCGGGCATTACGCAAAAAGAGTTAATCAAGAAAACGAGACTTAAACGGCATGTTGTGAAATATAATCTCAAGAAATTAGACGAGATAGATATTATCCATGTCGATCAAAAAGGTAAGGAGAAATGTTATTATTATATGTCCAGCTCGGATTTTAAATTTAATAAAGAACATTTAAGTTTAATTGCAAAATATCTTAGAAAAGAGATAGATCTGAAGACTTACACGGCGTTGAGAAAGAAATTAGATAAGAGGGGAGGACCGCTATGAGGTGTTATTAATTTAAATTCGGGAGCGGGTGCTGATTTATTTTTACTGAAATAGGTGCGGGTGCTGATTTATATTTGTTTGATCAGGATCGGGGTTAACAGCTATAATTAGGTACACGAGCCTAAACCAACGAAATATAATCAGAGCCTGACAAGCGAAAATTAAACAGAGCCTGATAAACGAAAATTAAGTAGAGCCTAACGAAGTGGCTCCCGAACCCGAGGATAATGGAGTGATATATTAAATTATAGTTGAAGACTTAACTTATTGTACTAATTATGTGTCTTCGACTGTTAATCAAAGACGCCTTTATAAGTTCAAATTATTAGGTCATTGACTATAAACTCGAAATACTAAATACGAAATTCGAAACAAACTATAAGCACCAAATCCCAAACTTATGTATAAAAATCTGGTTTGGAAAATTGTAATTTAGGATTTAGATATTGTTTAGATCGTAAAATTGTGAATATAATAATATATAATTTTTCACAATTTTAGGGTCGGAGAATTTTAATTCAACCGGGTATTATTTAATGAAAAATTCTCCTAGATTTAGAGCTTCGAATTTAGGATTTCACCCGGCAATTAAAAATCAATTATCCGAGGGCTCGTTTGAATCTTCCCCACTCCCTCTAACCAGTGATTACCTACATAAATAAATCGTAACGGTCTTAGCCCATTTGGAGATCCATTCACAGAAATCGCTGGCAAAGACGAAATAATTGTTAATGAGTAACATATCCGTGTCAATATTGAAGAACCCTACAGGTATCTCACCGTGGCTTTCGGTTTTAAAAGCAATAGATATGCGTTTTTCGGTCGGTACGGCGACAAGGAGCGGGTTTAGTACATGTAGTGTTAATCATCGGTGAAAGGAAAAATAAAGAATTTCATTCTCAAATAAATTTTAAATATCTGTAAGTAGGTTTTAAAATTTAGAGGTTAAATTGATGAAACTAAGATTTAGCTCAATATCTTTCCTTATTCTAATTTCAGATTATATTCAGAATCCAAATTTCAATTATGATTATCAGAAGATATATCAGAACTGGAAACATCTTTTCAT
>CBFDAW010000653.1:0-2364 GCA_965602865.1 uncultured Thermoplasmata archaeon | reverse complement strand
CATACTATCCAGAGCGAGTTGCGGGTCGATATTGATCCCAGGCGGCACCCATTTTATATAATTATCCATGATAGGCAGTGCATCACCAGTAATTGCAAACCGGTTTATTTCGGATTTTGCGGTATGTCCTGCAACAATTACGGAGATGCTGCCTTTGGTATGCCCAGGGGTCTCAATAATTTTCACACCAGGAGCAATCTCCATATCTTTATCAATTATCCTACAATTGCCCATTACCTCTGAACCAGATTCGTTTTTATGGCCAATGAATTGAGCTTTATCAAAGAGATCATTATTTCCGGTATGATCCGCGTGCAAGTGTGTGTTTATTACCATATCGATATCACTGGGCTTAAGATTATGTTTGGATAATTCATCGAGGATCCGTGGTTTCTCATCATAGAAACCTGTATCTACAATGATTTTCAAATCCATATTTCTAATCAGAGTTACCGATGATCGTGCATCTAAGATATTCCCGAACCTATCCCGAGCGAGTACGCCGGGTTTAATTACAGTAATTTCATAGCCAACTCGAACCATCAGATGTAATATGAGATATTGGTTATAAAAGAATTGTTCTTTCATCTGATTTCTAGTTCTCACACTTCATATCCAAATATTCAATAACTTCCAGATACGGAACCCCAACAAAATAAATCTCGGAATCCCCATCATCTTCCGACCCTTCCCGTGTATCGCACCAAACCGCAGCTACGGTATCGTTTGTAGCAACCACGCCAGTATAATCACCGATAAAATCATTATCACCGTCTCTACTGTAATCGCCATTGAAAGCAGCATTAGAGAGTTTAAAATTAACCGGGAATGTTTGTCCGCCGTCAAACGAGATTGCCCACCAGTATTCTAATAATGTATTATTTTCATCGTTCCTGCGATCATAGAAAGTCACATGCACTAACCCGTCATTTGAGACCGCTACGGCGGGGAAGAACTGGTCGAGACCGTTTTCTTCGGTGTCGTTATTAACCCTGACGGGGCCATCCCATGAATTACCATTGTCATTACTGTATGCAAGAAATACATCGGAGTCGCCGTGTGAATAATCCGCCCAGGTCACATATAGACTCCCGCTCAGGTTCGAATCCGAATTATCCACTGCAAGCATGGTCATGGTGGGTGTGCGGTAGTTACCGTTCGGTAAATTGCCCGGGATCGGGGTAATCGGTGCAATGGAAGTTGGGTTGGAAAATGATTGCCCCTGGTCGGTGGGGAGTGCGTGTCGCACTTGGTTTGCAGAAAAATCTATCCATGTAACGTGGATATTTCCTGAGTTATCCACCACAATTGCCGAGCCTTGTATCTGCATCTCCGCCGATTCGAACTCTGAGATTATTATTGGTCGTGACCAGGACTGACCGTTATCCATGCTGCGGCTGAAGGCTAATTGTGATAATGCCATTACATGAAACATTGACCAACAGACATACACATTACCATTGTTTTGATCTACTGCTAACCATTCTTTATCATGGAAAGTAATTACGGATTGCAGCGCCGTAAACACAATACTGACCTTATCGAACGATGCGCCGTTATCACTTGACCGTGCAACAAATAGGCAGCTAGATCTGCCTATATTCAGTCCGAACCCGATGGGGTTCAACGGGTTTCTAGAGCGCTTGAATGCGATCCCTGCCAAATAGAACTCACCAGAACTACTTGTGGCTAACACGGGGTCACCGGCGCCTTGGAATCCCGAAAGCTCGGAAGTGCCTGAGTCATCCGGGTAGCCCGGTACCAAGCCTTCCCTCCAGGTTTCGCCGCCATCGAATGACGTATAGAACCCGCACCATGGCACACCCGTTGGTGTATTATAATCGTTCGCCGCCGCCACGATATTATTTGGGTCGGTGGGATTGATTGCCAGCGTTGGCTCGTTATTATCCATATCGCCGCTGCTTGCTGGATAATTAATAAATTCCAGGGAATATTCTTCTTCTTTGCGTTGTTCTCCCCCCACACCAGGAGCAGGTCTATAAATCAATACGCCAACTATGGCAAGCAAGATAATAATAACAACTATGACTGTGAGAACCTTCTTTGTATTGTTATGGTTTTCTGTAATATTCCCCTGCGCTACCGTTTCGGTGCACCTCCTTGGAGGATTAATTAGTTTACCATTTTTTCAAATATAAATCGAGCATATTTTTACTATTATTTAAATCATATCCAAATATTAAAGTAATTAATTTAGGATATCCAATTTATATTTGTATATTGATTTTGACAATAATTTTAAAAAAAAATTCTTCATAAATAAAATACATAAACAATCTTCATTGTTTATTACTAAGGGACTACCGCAAAATAAAGTTAACTTTTATATAGTGTAAAACGCAT
>CBFDAW010000652.1:0-2365 GCA_965602865.1 uncultured Thermoplasmata archaeon | reverse complement strand
TTGGAAGGTTGGCTGTCTAAATTCTAAAAATCTAACGCCATTTTGACCCCATATAGCCCAATAGGTAAAGAAGAAGTAGTTTTTATATATTAAATAATATATATTCTATTTTGTTTATACATTCTAGGGGTGCTCGGGATGTGGTATATTAAAGTCATATCTATAATACTAATATTTTCTATAAATAATTTTAATTTCATTAATCCTATCGAAAATTTTGAGGACAATGTAAAAATTCTAGATCATCGAGTAATTGATAATTCTAACGAATATTTTTTAGATGAGATTAATAGTAGATCCTGTGGTTCATACTGTCCTTATGGTGTACGTGGGCTTACCGAAAATCATGCTCATGGTGGGAGCTGGTTGGATATTTTCAAGAATTCGAATGGCATTGAATCAAAAAGCAACCTTACATTATTTAATTATAAATCAGACAGTTGTGATGTCCGTCTCACAAACAACGGTTTATCCTTTCACAACATGGGATATTTACAGTCTAAAAAAATTATATTACCCGCAGGGATGAATTGGGATAGTGTTATAATAAATAAAACCGAATCTACTAGTTGTTCCATTGATTTAAAGATACTTAATGGGAATAATGAACAATTAATATATGGTCCAATCACCACAAATGGTGAGGTTAGTATTAGAGATAAGATCGATTCAAATACATACCGAGTAATAAAATTAAATGCTACTTTTAAATCATTAGGTTCGGTCTCATCGTTGTTACATTTCTGGGGTGTGAGTTGGAATACTAGCACTGCTTGGTGCGATAGTTTATTTGGTGACATAAAAGGAACCTTTTATAATTTAACCAGTGGGAATGGTGAAATTTGGTTAAATAGATCTAATAATAACTGGTATAAATATTCAAATAATCCTATTTTAATCAATGGTCCAAGTTCTAGTTGGGATAATAATGCAGTAGGTAGACCAACGATAATTTTTAATGGAACTGGTTATATGATGTGGTACGAAGGTAGACCGGCTAGTAGTACAAACTGGCAAATTGGTCTGGCAACATCATCAGATGGTATAACTTGGACGAAATACAGTGGAAATCCCGTATTAAAAACCGGGACGGGTGGTGCATGGGATTGTGATTATATTGGCAGCCCCTCTGTATTCTTCGATGGAAATATATTTAAAATGTGGTACCAGGGAGAGAAAGGGAGTAATTATCAGATAGGTTATGCCACCTCGACCGATGGGATCAATTGGCAAAAATATTCAAATAACCCTGTATTAGACCTAAGCCCAAGTGTCAATTGGGATGATAATTTTGTGTGCCATCCAAATGTTTACTTCAATGGATTATCATACTTGATGTGGTATTCAGGAAAAGATTTAGCCAATCGTAATTATAAAATAGGTAACGCAACCTCCAATGATGGTATCAACTGGACTAAATATTCCAAAAATCCGATCATAATAGGCCCAAGTGGCGGGGGTTTGGGAGTAAGTGGAATGTTCGTAATGCCCGAGAAATTTCGTTATCTTGGATGGTATACTATTAATAATGGAAGTGGAGCTAAAATCAACCATGCCACATCAATAGATGGAGTTAACTGGATCAATTATATCAATAATCCTGTATTACAAGAGAGTTCATCGGGTTGGGATTCTTATTCTGTTGGTCATCCTGAGATAATAATTAAAGATAAACAATACCATATGTATTATGAGGGCTATAACAACCCACCGCTCCAAATCGGTCTGGCAAAATCAAAATTCAAAACCCGGGGTGTTCTAACCTCCAAAGCCATTACCTTGCCGAATTCAACATATTATAATAAATTATTAATAAACAAAACTGAGCCTAATGGGACATATGTCAATGTCTCAATATTAGATGGTGCTACACAACAAAGCATTACGAGTTTCGAGAATGTCAGAGAGTCTATGATTGATCTCTCGTCGATCTCTTCCATTGGGCATCCATCAGTCATTTTAAAAGCTAGCTTTGAATCCACCGGTTATGCCACACCGAGCCTAAATGACTGGTCAATGAACTGGACGTCAATTACACCACCAAAGATCATTAATATTACCTCACCAAACATCGTGAACAGAACACATTCTGTTTGTATTGGGCTTAATTTAACCGACCGCGAAGAACTCGAATATGATTTGAACCTACAAATAGATTATAAATCGCCGGTGGATACTTCATGGCAGAACGAGTACTTGTCTATACCCGATTATGAAACCGACCATTGGGAATGCAACTTCACGCCCACGGCAGACGCTGAACTGGGGTTTTATGAATTCAGGTTTATCTGCAAGGATTCATCTCAATGTTTGGATTCTCTCCTTAAGCCGCAATTTATTAAAGTAATAAATAACGACCCGATCA
>CBFDAW010000651.1:0-2384 GCA_965602865.1 uncultured Thermoplasmata archaeon | reverse complement strand
AAGAAGACGTTGCCCATACTTTTACAGATAAAGGCTCAGAGATTACAAAATCTTCACTTATATACCAACGATATTGTTTTGTTATCAAAAATTCTTCACTTAATAAAATAACAGGTGGTGTGGATTGCGTATAAACTCCAATATCAATTGTTGATTTACCAGTCGATCGAGCTTTAATATAATACTTATATGTTCCGGAAGATAGATCTACTGGTTTATTAAAAAATTTATATCCTTTATATACATTTCCTCTAATTACTTCCAGGTCATTTTCATATATTTTTTGACCATCTACACAAGTGGGCGGATTATATTCATCTCCGTTATAACATATTTCTTCCGCTTCTAGGACCATTATATCATCCGCACCGCCGCCGCCTTCATCGGCCTTCACATCTGGTAGGACCATTGTCCACATGTTTACTAACACTAATATAATTACAGCTATGACACTAAACCTCGCACTTTTCCACACATTTTTTCTAACTTTCATTTTTACCCCTCTCTAACATTAAATCGCATAATAATTTGTTTTAATTCCAAATATAAATACCTGAACTGAACCCCAATTTTTAATTATCATTAAGATGATTTTTTTATAGTTTTAAGTATTTATATATTTGATCTTAGATATCCCCAGTAGTCTATCTAAACGATTTTTCAGCCTCAGGGCCCCCAAGCTTCATATTTGGTTTCAATCAATATTTTAATTCTTGTCTTTATGTTCCCGTCATGAGGTTTTTATTATAAATTAATTTCGCTTTGAGATTAATTATTTCTTAATTATTTCTAAAAATCAATAATTGTTCATTCTAAGTTATCATTTTGAGTTGGTAATTGATCAGCCGGGGGCAATTGCGGTATTTGGTTTAGAGCTTTTAACTGACCAATTTCTACGATGGCTACCGTCGTTGAACCGACCCTGGAAGTGGTTATTGATTGTTGCGAATTGTTAGCGATGGTTGGACTGGATTGTTGTGTGCCTGTTATCTGTACCGGTTCTGAAACCCCGTCCTGAGATATTACCGTTGTGGGAATTGTACTTGGTTTAACAGTAACAACCGCTGTAGTTAATAATTTTTGCTCGGCACGGTTCTTCCGTTTAATAATAAATGCAATTAAAACAAATATGACAATGATTATTATTACAATTCCAACCAGTAAGAAAAATATTGTATTATTTGATCTTTCATTTGTTTTTTCTCCAGTCTTTCCAGGCTGTATCTCGTTAGAGCCGCCTGGTTCTTTTATCTCAATCATGATCTTATGACTATCTCTTTCTATTTCGTCACTATTAATAGAAATTGCCGTTATAATTATTTAATAATTACCCGGCTCTGCAGCCTCTGATAAAGTTATTTCAAGGGTTCGTTTACCTATACTATTACTATTTAATGTTAGAATCGAAAGATCATTTAATGATATATACTCGGATAATTTCCCCGCATCGAGTTCTAGTTTTATCATATCCTTTGCAGTGCCTGAATTTTTAATAGATAATATTACGTTTTTATTTTCTCCCGGGTAAATTGAAATATATTTTGGACACGTTAAATTTATTTTATAAATATTTACTTCTTTAATTAGCTCAACTTTGAACCACCAAATACCACTACTGCAAGAACCTTGGAGGTCATCAAGTTTAGGGATAACACGCCAATAATAAATTTCACCATCACTCAGATCATTAACGACTAAATTGGTAGTTGTTACATCTGTTTGCCTAATATCTGGGGCGGTAAAATTATTAAAATACACATCATATGTCACATCCGTAAAGCTCGACTCTTCAAGCTGCCATTGCAGTTCTATATTTGTATTATTTATAATCAAGGCATTTGATGGTGATAATAATGTTACATGAGGCCTAATTGGATTTTCCCAGATATTAACATTTATTATATTTGCTTCTGATTCAATTGGACCGTTACCCGCGATATCCGATGCACGCCATTTGATCATATTATCGGTGCCGTTGGGAAATGTTAAATTAATATATACATCCACCTTGAAATCATCTGCAATACCTTCCACGGGTAACCAGGAACCCCAGCTCATACCGTTATCATCCGAGACTGCATACTCGATCATTGAAGCATTTACACCTGAAATTTTATCTGATATTGTAATACCAAGCTCTACATTTTTAGTTGGTGAGACCTCAGTTGCTAGAGGCCAAATATCGGAAAATATTACATTTTCTGTATCCACGGTAATCCTATATGCATCACTTTCCAACGGACCGTTACCAAGACTATCTGCTGCCTTCCATTTAATAAGATTGTTTAGCCCATCTACGAAAGTGATCGTATTTTCAGCTGATATACTAATTGCAGAATTTAGACTGGCGATGGATCTCCATTTTGTCGTCGGACGCATCAGCC
>CBFDAW010000650.1:0-2390 GCA_965602865.1 uncultured Thermoplasmata archaeon | reverse complement strand
TTATTATTCTTTTTGCTCAGCATTTTTTTATTCTATTTACCTTTCTCACCCTTTTTTGGTTTTAGAATTAGTAGAATTGATAATATACTTATAGTATAAACAATAATAATAAATACAATCCATAACCAAATAAAAATTGTTGTCTTTTCTTTCTTTTTTGTTACTTCTTTTTCACATTCAGGAGCATCATGACCAGGGTCATCATTGTCGGATAAGGCAACATTTATTAATTTAGTATCAATGTCAGTTTTCCCTGCCGCATCCTCCACAAGTAGCTCTACTGTATAATTACCATTAGTATCGAATTTAAAACTCACAGACTCCCCATAGAGGTAGATATCTTTGCCGTTATAAAATATATGCCAGGTATAATTCACAATGTCTGTATTGTCACTACTACCGCTTCCGTCAAATACCACAGTAACATTCGTATCGCAATAGACATCATCTCCGGCGATCGCATTTGGTTTATCGTTATCAATCATGGTGGTTTCGTTCTTTGCAGATTTGTTCCAGTTACCAGATGTATCCTCGGCTGTGAATAAATAATACATTACCTCCAAGTTATTAGATATAGTGGTTGTAAAATTCCACTCCACATCTGCCACAAGGTTCATGCTTATATTTCTAGGTATTTTTGTTTCGGCTTCGGTACGGAACCAAAATTCCACATTGATCGATTTTATTTCGATATTATCCAGAACCTCGATTGAAAACGCGAACTGGTCATCCGTGGTACAGTTTTTAGAAGTTCTATCGTGCAAAAATGTGGGGCGATCATTATCTATCAAAGAAATCGTCATAACCTTTGTTTTGTTCCAATTACCCGAAGTGTCCTTAGCGTGGTAGGTATATGATAAGTCTTCCAGAGTATCGACCAATATAATTGTTTGCTCCCAAACATCACCGGTATTTAATGTCAACTCGGTTTCTTCATGTGTTTTTGTTCCATACCAATATTCCACATGAACTGCAGAAACCTCGATATTGTCAATCACTTCGACAAAAAAGGTGAATGGGTCACCCGTGGTAGCATTTGTAGACGAGCTATAAGTTTTAAAGTCAGGTATATCGTTATCCATTACCGCAAGTTCATAGTTTGGAGTGGTTTGTATATTATTAGCATTATCCCGCGCATGGAAGTTATAATAGAGTTCCTTAGCGTTTTTTGGAATAGATAGTATACAACTCCAATCAAAAGGAGTTTTAGTCATGGTAACATTTGTTTTCGTGCCAGTATCCGGATCAAACCAGTATTCTCCATACACGGAATCTATGTCATTTTCATCGGTCACTTTTGCTTTGATAGTGAATTTATCTCCCGTAGTTGGCACACCAGTTGTGATATCTTTAATTTCCGGTACGGTAATATCTACGTTAAATGAAACCGAATCCCCGCCCTGGTTCTTTGCAGTGTCAAATGCCTTTACAATGACCCTATGATGCCCAGGCAAGATACACAATAAAATCAAGCTAGTATTAGTGCCGACATCCATCCTGACCTCGTCATCTAACCGGAGTTCGTAATGATCTATGCCGGTACCCGTGCCATTCCCGAGCCAATCGATCGGTACATCAACCATATTTAATAAGTCCATTTCCAGCGGTGATGATATGTCGACGAGTGGGTCTATCGTGTCGATGATGAATAAAACACTACTGATATTTCCATTCCCCGCATTATCAAAAGCATTTATCCTTACAATATGCTCCCCATCACTAAGAGATTCAAATGTATAATTTGTTGCAAAACCAGAATTGATCCAGCTTCCATCATCGATCTGGATTTGGTAATGGTCCACACCGCTGGTATTATCGAAGCCTGTCCAGTTCACAACAACATTACTCTCGTTGAAATAATCACCATAATTTGGGGTGTTGATTGCCACGGTAGGACCAGTATTATCTACAATAACATCCAAGAAATAATCAAAAAAGTAAGAACCTGAATATGCTCTTGCATAAATGGTATGCGGCCCATCACTAAAAGTTGAGGTGTCCCACACATCGGACCAATTCTTTATACCTGTGATGGGATGCCAATAATTATCATCTATTTCTATTTCTACCTTAGTAATCAAATTTGACGCGGTCCCCGTGATATTAATCTTTTCGTTGACATAATCACCTTCAGATGGGTTCAATATGCTCAAATGACCTACCAAGCCTTTGATACAGAAATTTGCAGATTTATCATTATAGTATATATCCAACCAAGTTGAACCGTTACGGAAATAGCTTTCACCCGGGTTCGACGCAGATTCTACAATATTTCCGGTCATTGGAACATCCAGTAGGACAGGTACCTCTGAGGTGCAATCAAATGGTTGGCCACCAGAAGATAGGTTCAGGTAAATGTAAAAATAATCGCTTTTTGTAACTTTAACCGA
>CBFDAW010000649.1:0-2392 GCA_965602865.1 uncultured Thermoplasmata archaeon | reverse complement strand
TATTGAATCGGGAATGGCCACTGTTTGAAAAACAACATTAAATGTTCCGCACACTGTTTTTGGATGTAATTTATTTTCTACAGCAAATGCTGTGACTTTTGACATTGGGAAGAGAGTTTCGCAATCAGATCCAACTTATAGTAACAATCAATTTTATTATTACGGTTCTGGGTCTACATTGCATACACACATGGATTATAAAGATGATGCACCATTATTATTTGATAATAATACAAATACCGGTATTAATAAAAATTACGGTCCCGGACATAGTACGATGTGGATACATGTTTTTTTTCCGTATCCATATTATGTTAGCAATATCACTGTTAAACCAATATTTGGTGGAATGGTAACAAATTATTCTTTAGGTATATTTGCCAGTGGTCCTCTTTCAGATACTTTTGGAATTGATATGAATGTTCAAAAAACGTTTCAGGTAAATTGCACAATAACTGGAATTAAATTACTGTTAGATAATAAAGGCACAAATCATTTTTACTTCAACGATGTAATTATTAATTATACTATTAATTTAACAGATTTAAATTCAGTTAATCAAGCGTTGAACATTTTACAAAATTCAATCAATTCGCTCCAGAGCCAGATCAATAATATTAATGTAGAATTAATTGAGCTTAAAGATTTCGCGAATGAACTAAATACTAAAATCAATGATGTAAACAATACGTTAAATAATTTAAACCAAACACAGAAACATATTTTAGAAAATATAACAAGTATTTGGACAATTTATGATAGTTTGAATAGCTCAATTAATCAACTAAAAACAGAAATAGAAAATCTCAACCTAACAATATATCAGAACATCATCCAGCTTGAAAATTCAATAATTTTAATCGAACAGGATATCAGAAATATCCAAAATAATATCAATAACCTAACCCTCGATGTCAATAAAATCCCCACGCTACAATATCAAATCAATAATACAATCAAGGACCTAAATAATTTAAACACTAACTTAACAGAACTCAAGGCAACTATCCCTATTATATACGATGACACTGCTCTTCGCACACGCGTTTTCCAACTTGAGAGTGAAAATGCAAATCAAAAGCTTGAAATCGGCAATCTAACCTCAGAAATAGATTCTCTGAATGCAGAAACCAGTGACCTGAACACGGAACTGGGTAACCTCAAATCAGACCTTGATAAACTCCAAGATCATAATGATGATGAAGACGAGGATGAAGATGAAGCTGTCGGTATTATTACTCTTGCGTATGGGGGTATCGGTTTAGGGATGGTTGGTTTAATAATAGCGTTAGCAGCTATTGGTATGTTGATAAAGAAAAAGAGTCCACCGCAAATGCCTCCGGAAGCGAAGGAAGAGCCCATTCAACAGGTTAGTCCAGAACAGCTTAAAATGGTCGAAACAGATATTCAAACCACCGAAACGCACCCACAAATTCCATCTCCACCTCAGGAGCAACCACCACCAATGGGGGAGCAGCAATATATCCTTTCCTAAGGAGAGCCGGCTGGCGCACAGCCGAGACTGAAGGTCGAGGTAACCCCAAAGGGTGGGTATAAGGCGATAACTCAACATTCATTCACTACCAAGAAAATCCAAAATCCCAAGAGCGCGAGTTATTGCTGAACTCGGGTGATTCGGCTAAACTCATCGAGGTGTGCAAAAAACATATGGCTTCCTCGTTGCCTTTTAAGCTCAAAACCCATTTTTTTAAGAATTTTTACTATTTCATTTGCCGATAATAAAGGCAATTTTGCCATTATTGAACCTCTAGTTCAATCTGTTGCAATCCCAAAAATTTTGATTTAATTTCTGATGCATTCATCAATACTCCTCGCTCATCACCAACTACCCTCCGCTGCCGCTCCAACCTATCGATAAACTAGCATCCGATTCATTTCCGTAACCCACGGCAGGCGCACCAGCACAATATATATATCAAACGCTTAGCATTTGCAAAAAACCGAATCCCCAGTATCCCCCGAGCCCTCAAAAGATCCACGGGAGATCACCGTCAGTTCTAGGAAGCGGGTGTGAGATGTCACCGCCATATGAACCCTCCCCACCACCGCCGCCCGAAAATTCCCCACGCCTGTAGAAAATCCATCGCTGAGATAGCGGGAGCCCGGGGCTATGCACTCGACATGGAATTAAGCATGTGATGAATTGTTGTTGAGAGCCCTGCTGGGTAAAATTTCAAATCCAAAAATCAAAATTCAAAACTAAGAGAAAAGAACCAAACTTGTTTCCACATTGGTAACAATCCTAAATTATTCATCATTTATAAAAAAGATTTAACTATCATTTGATACCTAGTTGTTACTAAGTGATATTATGTTTACTCAGGTAAATGTTAGGCTAGATGATGAATTATTAAGTGAAATTGATTCCATA